>JAEUQP010000213.1 GCA_016789645.1 Acidobacteriota bacterium
TGCTCCAAGCTGGATTGTTGCCGACGTTTTACCAGTTCACCGAATCCATCATCGAGGTCAAGATTTCGATTTCGCATCGCACGTCAGGGTCTTCGGAGTTCGAGTTCGGGGCTTCGCTCGAAACCAGCGTCGAGGCGAGCGCCGGCTTTCTGTTTGGCTCGGCTTCGGTTTCGACGACCTTCAGTTCGCACGTCAATTACAAGACGTCGAATACCTACTCGCATTCGGCTGAAGGATCGAGCTTGCTGCGCACGACGCTCAAACCGGTGCCGCCGCCTGCCCGATTGGTGCCGCGCTTCATCACGATTGACGGGACCAAGACGCCGCCTGTGGTTACGGTCACATAAACGATGCGAATTACCCCGACGCAAACCAGTTTTGCGCCTGATGGTCCGCCGCCCAGCTTTCGCATTGAGACGGACGGTTACCGTTTTTATGCCGTGCAGGTGACGAGCGACGCGGTGCTGCTCAACGGCGCGAACGCGTCGCGCCGAACCCAAGCGAACTTTTTCGACAGTTGGTTCGGCGACGCCTTTATTGCGCAGCGCCCGGGCAGTTCGGTGCCACGTGTGGCGGGACAACATCTGGAAGCGCCCACGGGCCGCGCTACCTACACGCTGCCACAGACGGTTTGGGAGCGAATGAGACGATCCCGGCAGCTTTTCTATCGCCTGATCGTCTCGCGCGACGGACGGTTGCGACGACCGTCACTTTCGGTGGCGGATGTTGACGCATTGCGCGCTCCCTCGGTTTCGGTGGCCGCCTTGCCCGCGCGACCGGCGCGTCACCCTGTGGCGCGTTTTCGCGGAAGGAATGTGCTTCGCCGCAACAACTTCCCGGCGCTGGCCAAAGCGCAGATGGGCGCAAGCGGCGTCATTCGCGGACGGGATGGCGACTTTCGCTTCATCGTGCTCGACGCCAATCATTTCGACATGACGGTCTTGGAATGCCACGATTTCGGGTTGACCGATACCGTTGAAAAGATGCCGCGCAAACCCGATGCCATCATCAATGGCCAGTTCATTTCGGATGTCTTCGGCATTGGCACTGAAGGCCAGGTGATCCGCGAAGGCGACTTGATCAACACCAATTCTCAATCTGCGCGTTATTACGTCGCGCAGACGTGGAATGCGACAAACATTGCAGGTTTCCACCTGGGCAGAGGCAACCCGGACACGGCGGAGCCGAATGCGCGAGCAGCATTCGGCGGGTTGGGGCCTGTGCTGTCGGGCGGAGCACCAATTTCACCACTGTCGTCCTGGGCGCAAAGCATTTATGACCGCGACGCCGATGTCGGACGTGGGGTCATCGCCATCGAGCGCGATCTGGGATTGATTCTGCTTTTGGTTCAGGAAGACCTCTCTTCGATCTTTTCATCAACGACCAACGCCATGCGGATGGCGACTTTGCGGCAGCGATTGCAGGACATGGGATTCGACGACGCGGTCTTCAACGATGGATCGGATTCGGAATCTCTTTACGCTTACAGCGGTTGGTTGCTCGAACCGGGTTTTGCCAAAGACGAGGCGATGGATTTCGCGATTTCATTTGTGGATCGCCGCTCGAATCGCCGCTTCAATGTTTTGGCAATAGATGGGACGAGAACCGAAGACGGCAAGAAGTTCAAGGACGGCATCAGTCGTCCGCTGATTACCCATTATGCGCCGCGCAACATCAGTGACGATTTGCAAAATCTGCCCGCGCTGTCGCCAATCGCTGGGACATTTCAAAACGGAATCATCGAAGCCTGGCGAGCGACGACGCAAACCCAAGCGGACGAGATCGGGCACATCGTCGAGTTGGCCGGACGAGGCAGCCATTGGGCTGATTTGTTCTACGTTTCAAGCCATGCTTGGCGGCACGGGCAACTCTGGTATTACGCGAATGACAATCACTCTGCGGACAAGTTGATGATCGCCGACATCTGGTCGCCGAATTTTCGCCCGGTCTGGCGAACGACTCCGCGTTGGCTGATCCTGGCTGGCTGTGCCGTACTGGGGCTTCGCTATTCGCGCGGCCTGCAGCTGGACACGGTCGAGCGTGGCCACCTGACAACCTGGCATCAGGAGATGCATGGGAGCGGAGTCGCAGTGCCAGGGCTGACGCCAGCCAAACAGATGGCCTTTGAAACATTCCATCCGGGCTGGGCCTGGTACGATCGCGTTTTTCGCAGCAGTCCCGGATTGCGCGGCGTGCTGGGTTACTGGTACCGCTCGCCGGGCAGCGGCATTGATGAAGAGATTATGGAAGATTTCAGCGAGCGGCTGCGCCAAGGCGAAAAGTTTCTGGAAGCTTGGGAAGCCGCGAATCAACGCGGTTGGTTCCAGGCCGATGCCGCGTGGGCGGGTATGGTGCGCCAAGGGTGTGAGAACGACACTTTAGCCGCGCTTGAAGAAATCAATCCTACGCCCGGAGGCAGTTGGAAATATTACGACCGTTTTCAGGATGGGGCGCTACTCCCATCCGCTTATCGAACCGCCAATCTTTTAACCGATTCGGAAGTGATCGGTAGCGTCCGAGTACAGTTCAACGAGAACTACGACGAATTCGCGATTGACGAATTGAAAGGGCTGGC
>JAEUQP010000011.1 GCA_016789645.1 Acidobacteriota bacterium
GCCATGCCTTCTTTGTAATAGTAAATGGATTTGTCCGCCGGATTGGCGACGAGCGCCGCGCCGCCTCCGGGAGCAGGGACAATGCCATCGGCCAGCGCAGGCCGCGAAACCGTGCCAAATGGTTTTTGTCCGCCGGGAAAATCCACCACCGGAACGGTCACACCCGCCAAGCCAGCGGATTTCAGCGGAATCATCAATACGATTTCGCTATCGCGATGGCGCACGTACGCCTGGCCATCGGTGAAGGTGACTTGATCCGGCGATTTTTCGACGTCAGCGGTTTGTTTCAACTGGTTGTCGGCGGCGTCGAAGATGTGAACCACGTTCTTGTTGGGATTGACCACAAACCCAATGCGTCCGCCGGGCGCAAACCGGACTTGTGACAACCCGGCTTCGGCTTTGATGCGTGTGACGACCAGACGCCGATTGGCGTCAATGACGGAAATCGTTCCATCGGGACTGGCGGCGTAAAACATTTTGCTCAGAGTGGAAAACGCCAGCGAAGCCGTCCCGCCGGTTTTCACTTCGGCGACGGATTGCAACGAACGAACATCTATCAACGAAATTGCGCCTGTGGGATGGCTGGCGGCAATCCAGCGATTGTCATCGCTGACGGCAAGGTCGCCAATTTGCCCGATGGCAATTCGCGCGGCAATTTGCAGCTTGTCGGTGGCGATGGCGATAAGTCCGTCGCTGGTCGTTGCCCATAGATATTTCTGGTCGGGTTGCAGCAACAATCGGGAAGGGAGCCGCCCGGCGTCCACATTGGCGACCACGCGCCAAGACGCGGTGTCAATCACGGCAATCTGATTGGCTTCGGGTAGGGAAACGAACAGCCGATTTTCGTCTGCCGACAACACCCAATCCGCCGCCGGACTCTTGAGCGGAATCATCGCCAGCAGTTTTGATCCGCCAAATCCGAAACGCGGGTCTACGACGGAGATGCTGGCGTCGCCATTCATCGCCAGCACGAAAAATGCGTTCAGATCAATTTCCGCCTGTCCGAACACGCTGCCGCTCAAAAATTCCTGCACGCGGTCGCGGCAGGCTTTGGCCGGCGTCATGCGGCTTTCGGTCGTGGCGTCGGTTCGCAAACTGATCCACGCGGCGGGTTGCAACCGGCGAACCGGCGAACCCGTTGCCGTGTCGCTGATCGTAAAGCGCACAAGCGCGTCTTCGCCTTCGCGCAACCGATTCGACGAGAGCGGTTGAATGGAAAATTCGATGGCGATGCCTTCGTGAGCAATGTGTTGTTTGGCTGGGGGCGTTTGGCCTTCAACCGATAAACTCAGCCACACGGTCAGCAAAACAGCGACGACAAACCGGACAGGTTTTGAATTGAAAGGCAAGGAAATCATTTTGGTCAGCAAGAAAGTCATTGAGCATTCGCCATTGACCGTTACCCATTAACGGGCAGGGGAAAAAGAGTCTTTACCCTGTCGGCTAATGGATAATGGCCAATGGGCAATTGTGCTATTCGTTTTTGATGATGTTTTCGTAAACGTCGTAAGGAGCGGGGTAAATGCGTTTCTGGTTGCGCTGTTCGGTCAACAGTTGTTCCAACCGGAGTTGCATCGCCCGTGTGTCGCGCGATTTGTTGGAGGCATGCGCCAGATTCGCCTGCTCCAGCTTGTCCTCGCTGACGTTATACATCTCGAATTCCGGTTTTTGCGGTTTGGTGGTTTTGACCGGTTTGCCGTCTTTCATATTCACGTCGTAATTGAACGGATCAGTCCAGAACTGCGGATTGTCGAAATACCGCGAGTATTTCCAGATTTGCGGTTCGTCGGTTGGTTTTTCGCGTAAATCGGCAATGACGGTTTCGATGTGATTGGGTTGAATGACCGACGCGTACGGTTTGCCGGTGATTTTGTTTTCCTGGTGCAAACCGGAACTGATTTCGTCGTCGGTCATGAAGTAAATCGGTTCTTGGGAAAAATCCGGATTCGTTTTGCCGGTGACGATTTTGGTCAGATCGCGCCCGACCAGCGGTTGAGCTTGTGAATGCGTTTTCTGCAATTCCTTTTGCGCGGCTTTTTGATTGATGCCCGCCAATCCCAACAAGGTCGGAATTAAATCCACGTGACTGGTCAGCATGTTGGCCTGTTTCGATTCCTTGAACATGGTCGCGTGCGAAATGATGAACGGCACGTGAACAGTTTCTTCGTATGCGTTGTGCCATTTCTGATGCATGCCGCCGTGCGCGCCCAACATTTCTCCGTGGTCGGAGGTGAAGATGATGATCGTGTTTTCAAAGAAGCTGGTGTTCATTAACCGCTTCAGCACGTTCCAGATGTGTTGGTCGGATTCTTTTTGCAGGTAGTAATAAAACTGCCGGTAAATTTCCAGCGTCGGTTGCGGCATCAGCATTTTCGGGTACACCTCGACGTAGCTGGATTGGCAACCGGGTTTGGTGTCGAGCGATTCGCTTTCGGTTTGCGGTTTGCCGATGTTCGGCACAAAACCTTCCTTGAACGGGTAACCGAATTGTTTCCACGCCAGCCCGAACAGCACGATGTCGTGCGGATTGACGAAAGAATTGACAATCAACCACGGCGGCACGTCACCCGCAGATTGCTTCTGCTCGGCTTCCAGTTCTTCGATCAGTTCGATGGTTTCGCGCGCAAATCCGGGATCGCGATTGGTTCCGGTATTGGCTTTGGCGCTGCCGTGCGGTTCGGGGCCGATCCAGCCGGAAAAGCCGAACTCATCCAATCGGTCGGCGGCTTTGTACAGGTCAATGACTTTTTTGACTGGCCGCCCGTTGTCGTCGTAACTGTGCAGAGCCGTATGCGTGCCCGGCATCATGATGTCGGCGTGCGAAACGTGCCATTTGCCGCGGTAGTACGTGCGATAACCTCCCGCGCGAAAATAATCGCCCATCGTCGGAACCGTCGAAGGGTCGAGCCAGAACACGTCGGGATCGGTGGATTCTTTCGCCGTGCCGGTGGTCTGCGTCACTCCGTGCAGCGAAGGATATTGCCCGGTAAAGATTGTCGCGCGCGACGGCACACACGCCGCCGAACCTGCGTAATGGTTGTTGAATTCCAGGCCGTGGTTTTGAAACCAGTTCAAGGCTTTGAACTCGGCTTTGCGCCAGGCTTTGACTTGCTCGGACTCGTAGCTAACGGGGAAACGCTCTTCGTCCACCATAAAGACCATGATGTTTGGTCTTTTTCCTGCTTTTGCCATTGTTGAATCTCCTTATGGGCACGCAGCGCCTGCGGCCTGCGGGCTTGACGACTGGCGATTTGGGAAAGGGAGATTCGCCAAGCCACGCACGCTGGAAGCGATGCGTCCCAGTTGTTCAGTGTTGAGGTGCAACGACTGCCGGAACTGTTTGTTGGTGCGAAGCCGTCGCCCGCAGTTTGGTGATGTACGTTGCGCCGTTGGAGGTTTGCAGGCGCACGCTATCGCCTGCTGCGACGCCGCTCAGCGTCAATTGGAAGGAACCATCCGCACGGATGGGAGCTTCGCCAAGTTTCGTGTCGCCTTTGAAGACGGAAACCGTTGCCGACAATTTCTTGTCGGGATCGGCCATTACATATCCAGCGAGCAGTCCATTTCCGTTCGCATCGCTTTCGGCGCGATGCGT
>JAEUQP010000020.1 GCA_016789645.1 Acidobacteriota bacterium
AAAGCGGTTCGATTCCGAATGGGTACTGGTTGCCGACCCGGAAGAGGATGAAAACTTCAATGTGTTAAGTGGCCGAGTCATCTGCCATCACAAAGACCGAGCCGTCTTTGACGCCGAAACATTGAAGATCAAACCGTTCCCGGCTGAATCGGCATTTTTGTATTTGGGCAAAAGGCCAAAGAATTTAATCACGCGCTTTTTCGTAGGCTTTCAGCTTGGGAAGTGAGAGCAAGTCTTGCGATTCTTCTTTTTCACATTTGTTTCTGTACTCCTTGTGGCAAGCGGATGCTCCAATGCCGCAGAAAAGATCAGATGTTCAGAGCGTAATCCGAAAACTGGACAAGCAAATTTTGGGAAACAATCTTTCAGTGCGGGAACAGTGAACTATCACGGCGTCAGTTTTTCATTCGACTCTTCGCTTGGAGAAGTTGCCGCAGAAATTCGCTGTGCAGTAACTGACCTCAATTTAGAGAAGGGCATCTTTTACGAATATCACCCTGAGCATCCGGCGTTTGTGTTCAACGGTGATTATGCAAATCAATTGAAAGGCTCCTTCTTTTCTAAACCTGAGATTCGCATTTATCCCGTTAACGAATACCTTGAGATTGTTGGGCAAAATGCAGATTTGAAGAGAATCGTTGAAGAGGAATTTAGAAGACTGAAAGATTCGTTGGGAAAACAACCAACTTCATTCACATACGAAGCCCCTTTTGTTGCGGTGTTGGAGGCAGGCCAGTTGTTCCAAGCCAAAGTAAAGTATCTCAGTTTCAAAGCTGGCAAGGGCATTCTTTATCTGACCTGGTTTTGCAATGACCCAACACAAAGTTGCGAGATTACCAGTCAAGGACTGAGTTATATTTTTCAGGGTCTGACCGATGATGGTCGTTACTTCATTTACGCAACATTTCCGGTAAAAACAGCTTTACTGCCGCTCAAAGAAAAAATCCCAGATGTGTTTGGCTGTTTTGATCCCAAAAGCAGCGCAACTTTCGACGAATTAACTGAGGCTTGCCAAAAGTATGGTAAGCAAGTCGGCAACAAAATTGACCTTTTCGCTTCAGCAGATTTCTATCCATCGTTGGATTTATTCGATCAGTTGATTCAATCCTTGAGCATCACATCTCCCTAAACCAGAGGAACATTTATGACCCTGAACGCTGTCCCCATCCTCATCGCAGTTCTGTGCATTTACGCCATCGCGTATCGGTATTACAGCGCGTTCATCGCCGCCAGAGTTTTGGCACTGGATGACGCCCGCGTGACTCCGGCGCATCAGTTCAACGACGGCAGCAATTTCACACCGACCAACAAGTACGTGTTGTGGGGGCATCATTTCGCAGCCATCAGCGGACCGGGGCCGTTGATTGGGCCGGTGTTGGCGGCGCAGTTTGGCTACTTGCCGGGATTGATTTGGCTGGTCATTGGCGTCGTCCTTGGCGGAGCCGTTCACGATTTCATTGTGCTGGCGGCTTCGATGCGCAGCGGCGGCAAGTCTTTGGCTGAAATTGCTCGGCGCGAAATTGATCGCGTCACCGGAACCGTCGCCACCATTGCCATTCTGATCATCTTGATCGTCGCGCTGGCGGGCGTAGGCTTGGCGGTCATCAATGCTCTGGCCGAAAGTCCGTGGGGACTGTTCACGATTGCGATGACCATTCCTATCGCCTTGTTGATGGGAATGTATATGTTCCGCTGGCGCGGCGGCACTGACCGAGCCATCAAGGAAGGCACGATCATCGGCGTCATTCTGTTGGTGCTGGCTGTCGTCTTTGGTGAAGTCGTTCAGAACTCTTCCTTCGGTCATTACTTCAAATACGACAAAACGGCCATTACGTTGATGGTTGCGGGTTACGGATTTGTCGCTTCGGTGTTGCCGGTGTGGTTGCTGCTGGCTCCGCGCGATTACCTGAGTTCGTATATGAAACTCGGTTCGATTGCTTTTCTGGCGATTGGAATTTTCGCTGTCATGCCTACGTTTAAGATGCCCGCGACGACGGCGTTCATTCACGGCGGAGGCCCGATCATCCCCGGAAAAGTCTTCCCGTTCGTTTTCATCACCATCGCCTGCGGAGCAATTTCCGGCTTTCACGCGCTGATCAGTTCCGGCACGACGCCGAAGCTGATTGATAAAGAAACTCACGCCAGACCGATTGGTTACGGTGCGATGCTGTGCGAATCCATCGTAGGCGTCATGGCCTTGATCGCCGCCAGTTCGATGTTCCCGCACGATTATTTCCAGATCAACGTGCCGGTCGAAGCCTTTGCCAAAATTGACGCGAACCTGCGCGCGATGGGCTTCGATCAATCCAACCTGGAAGCTCTGACGCGCGCCGTCGGCGAAGAGCGGTTGGCCGGGCGAACCGGCGGCGCCGTCAGTTTGGCCGTAGGCATGGC
>JAEUQP010000231.1 GCA_016789645.1 Acidobacteriota bacterium
AAAGGCTTGCCCAATGATGTTTCGCTGCAATCCGATGCCAAAACTGACCATCGTGATGATGGCGGCGACGCCAACCACCACGCCAATAACGGTCAGCGCGGTTCGCAATTTCGCCTGACGAAGATTTCGCAGCGCAAGCGCAATGATGTCTGGATAATTCATAATTGAAAATTGGCAATTGATAATAGCTGATTGAAAAGTTGGCCTTCTCCTCCTCAATTATCAATTGTCAATGATCCATTAACCTGCCGTCTTTCAACCGAACGATTTGCGTCGCATAGCGGCTGGCCAATTCGTGATCGTGTGTCACCAACACAATCGTTTTGCCTTCGCGTTGTCGCATTTCATCCAGCAAGCCGATGATTTCGGCGGCGCGGTTGCTGTCCAAATTGCCTGTTGGTTCGTCAGCGAGTAACACTTGAGGCTGGTTGGCAATCGCACGGGCGATGCTGACGCGCTGTTGTTCTCCGCCAGACAGTTCCGAAGGAAGATGTTCCGCGCGCTGCGACAACCCCACGCGGTCGAGCAATTCCAGCGAACGTCGCCGCCGTTCGGTTTTTCCCAACCCCGCAAACGCCAACGCCAGTGACACGTTTTCGCGCGCGGTCATGGTCGGAATCAGATTGAAGCTCTGAAAAATCATCCCGACGCTGTGCAATCGGTATCGTGACATTTCCCAGGCGCTGAGCGGCGCAAGGCTTTTGCCATCGAACAAAATTTCTCCGCCGGTCGGACGATCCAATCCGCCAAACAAATTCAACAACGTGGATTTGCCGGAACCGCTGGTTCCGAGGATGGCTGCGAACTGCCCGCGTTCGATGGACACAGAAACGTCAGACAAAGCGCGGACAGTTTCCGCTTTCATCGGGTATTCACGAACGACGTGGCGAGCTTCGAGAATGGACATTGGGATCAAGAAGAAAACAGGATTCGCAGAATAGTTTCATCCAGCGAATCCTGTTTCAGAAATTGACGGCTTAACAAAATTCAGTCGCGTTAAAGAAATAGCTCAATTCAATCTTGGCGTTTTCCGGCGAATCCGATCCGTGCGAAGCGTTTTCGCCCATCGTGGTTCCGAAATCACCGCGAATGGTTCCTTTCGGCGCTTTGGTGGAATCGGTCGGCCCCATCAAATCGCGCCACGCCTGGACGGCGTTTTCTTTTTCCAGCGCCAGCACAACAGTCGGGCCACTGGTCATGAATTCAACCAATTCGCCAAAAAATGGGCGTTCGCTATGAACAGCGTAAAACCCTTCAGCAACGGGTTTGGACATGTGAACCAGTTTCATCGCGCGAATTTTGAATCCGTTGTCGGTGATGCGTTGAATGATGTTGCCGATGTTGCCCGCGCGAACGGCGTCGGGTTTGATCATCGCAAAAGTCATTTTGGGTGTGTCAGACATAATTCTCCTTGAACAAGTGAAAATAAAATAAATGTGGTTGCGGGAAATTCGGAATTGATGGTGGATGATAACAATCGCGTTTTCACAGCGTCAAACCGAGTTGAAAACGTGCTGCCGTAAAAAATTTGAGGGCTGACTCGAACTCAACATTCGATCAGCCCTCAATGGTTTGGAAGCCGTAACAACGTTATGGTCTGGTTGGCGCCCCAGCGCGCTCACCGCTGCTGGCCGGAGCTTCGCTACGAACAGGAGCAGACGTGGAAATTACGCTTGTAGACGATGCTGCCGATGATGGGGTGGAAATTGATCGTCCTCCGAAATCGCTGGCTCCGCGATCCGCGCCAAATCCCGGATTGGTGTCAATCCGGCGACCTTCAATGGATCGTTGAATCGGCGCGCGGTCATTTCCGGCAATCACACGGCTCGGCAACGCAGCGCCACCGCCGGTTCCGCCGCCATTGCCATACGGGTTGCCGTAATACGGGTTGTAGCCATACGGCCAGTAATACATGCAATTGCCATAGGAATTGAAGAACCCGAATCCATACGGCGAATACCACAAGCCGCGACGCGGAATGAACGTGTAGCAGTTGTAGAACGAATCGTACATCCAGCCATAATTCAAGGCGCTCATCGTGCGCGAACGTCGCAGCGCCGAAATGTTGGCAGCCATCAGTGTATTGGCGCGATTGAAGCTCCAGGCGTCGAATCTATCCGAAACGTCCTTGTTGACTTTGGCGATGTCGGTGTTATTGACCGTACCACCAGCCAGCTTGACCACATTGCCGCGTTTGATCTTGGTCGCTTTGCCAGTCAGAAATTGATTCCGGTCGCCGATGAACAATTCGCCCTGACGAACCTGCACCAGCGTATTGGCAGCAATCGTGTCAAAGCGATAGATGCCGTCTTTGGCGATGGAAATCGTGCCGTGGGGCGTGACAATTTCAAGCGGCGAATTTTTGTTGATGTTGGACACCTGCTCGTTGGCAGTGGCGACTTCGGCAATGGCCGATCCTTTGATCAACTCAAACCGGATTTCTTCAAACGCGGTGTTGAGCACGCGAACTTCGCTGTTTTCATTCAGCCGCAGATACGATCCGGGGCTGAGCAGCAATTCGGCATAACTGCCGGCTTCGGTAATCAGGCTGTCGCCATCGCGCATTTGCGTGCCGAGCGACGCGCGACCTTTGCTACCGTCTTCGCTGTCCGCGCGCAAAATGAACACTTTGCCTTCGGCGCGATTGACAAAGCCGGACTTGGTGGAAATCAGGTGTTGAGCGTTGGCCGCGATTGACGCCCCGACGAGCAGCGCAACTGCGGCGACGAAAACTTTGACGAATCTTGTCATAACGGCCTCCTTACACGACCTAAAAACGTTGACTGGGGTAACTGTCACGGCGGATTCTACTCTTGCGATGACGCGAAACAAAGCCCAACCACGAAAACCGCAAAGTATTTTTTCCGCCAAAATCATGATGCCGGACCAGATGAGCATTATTCCAATGGTTTCATCCCCCCAGCGCGGCAACATGAGCCTTGACTGTTTCTCCCATCGTCCGCAAATTGTATCCACCTTCCAGACAGGAAACGACACGCCCTTTTCCCGCAGTCCTCGCCGCTTCCTTCAATCGCCTGGACATACGAGCATAACTGTCGTCTGTCAGTTCCAACTGCCCCAGCGGATCGGTGATGTGAGCATCGAAGCCCGCCGAGATCATGACCAAATCCGGCTGAAGCGTTTTCATGGCCGTTTCCAAACCTTGTTCGAAAAATTGCAGATATTCTTCCGCCGAAGTTCCGACGTGAATCGGAACATTCAGCGTAAAGCCTTCGCCTTCGCGCACGCCGCGTTCACGCGCGTCGCCTGTTCCCGGATACCACGGGTATTGGTGCAAGCTGTAATAAAAAACCGTTGGATCGTCGTAAAAAATATCCTGCGTCCCGTTGCCGTGATGCACGTCGAAATCCACGATCAGGATGTTTTTGATTTCCGTCGGATATGTCGCTTGAGCATAGCGCGCCGCAACCGCGACGTTGTTGTAGAGGCAAAATCCCATCGCCTGCCCGACGGTTGCGTGATGTCCCGGCGGACGACAGGCGACAAAAACGTTTTCGGCTTCTCCGCTGACGACGGCGTC
>JAEUQP010000233.1 GCA_016789645.1 Acidobacteriota bacterium
CATTATTCGTGGTGGTCGAATCGCGGCAACGCGCGGGCGAATAATGTCGGTTGGCGGCTGGATTACCACTTCACCACCCCGAAGCTGAACAAAGTCGCCCATTCGCCCAGAATTTATACCGATCAGTTTTTTTCCGATCACGCGCCGGTCGTGATTGATTACGATGTGTAGTTCGCCAGCCACGCGCGTATAATCCCGCCGCACGTTTTATTACATCCGCACTAAATCCATTGGAGGCCAAGCATGTCTACTCGACGAAATTTTCTCCGCAGGTTTGCCCAGGCTGGAGCCGCTAGCGTCATTGCGGCCAGCTTTAACGAAAAAGGAATTGCGCACGCGATTGACGCGACGCGTTTTGTGTCAGGCCGCACACCGGACGATGTGGCCATGGACGAAGATTTCTGGCTGGAAATTCAACGCGCCTTCACCGTGGATCGCACGTTGATCAATTTGAACAATGGCGGCGTTTCGCCTTCGCCCAAAGTCGTGCAGGAAGCCATGCGGCGTTATCTGGAATATTCCAATTCCGCGCCGGTGTACACGATGTGGCGGCATCTGGATCCGCAAATCGAAAGCGTTCGGCGGCGGTTGGCGTTGAATTTCGGTTGCGACATGGAAGAAATCGCCATCACGCGCAACGCCAGCGAATCGCTGGAAATTTGCCAGTTCGGCATTGACCTGAAACCCGGCGACGAAGTGCTGACCACCAATCAGGATTACCCGCGCATGCTGAGCACCTGGAAACAGCGCGAACGCCGTGAAGGCATACGCTTGCGTCAGATTTCGATTCCCGTTCCGGCGACGCACGATCAGATTTTCGAAGCGTTTGAAAAAGCCATCACGCCGAAAACCAAAATCATTCACTTCTGCCACATCACCAACCTGTCGGGACAGATTTATCCGGTCAAACGCATTGTGCAGATGGCGCGCGCGCGCGGCATCGAAACCATCGTGGATGGCGCTCACGCTTATGCGCATTTCCCGTTCAAACACGCGGATCTGGATTGCGATTATTACGGATCGAGTTTGCACAAATGGCTGACGGCTCCGTTTGGAACCGGATTGCTGTACGTCCGCAAAAACAAGATTGCGCAAACCTGGTCGTTGATGGGTTCGATGGAAGAAAGCAACGCCAACATCCGCAAGTTCGAGGAAATCGGCACGCACCCATCGGCCAACGCGCTGGCCATCAACGAAGCTCTGGATTTTCACGAAGGCATCGGCGCGGAACGAAAAGCCGCTCGATTGCGGTATCTGTATCAGCGCTGGGCGCGCCGCATTGATGGCAAAAAAGGCGTGAAGTTATTGACCAGCTTTGATCCGAAACTGGGTTGCGGATTGACGCTGGTGAACATTGCGGGCATTGATCCGATCAAACTTTCCGGCCATTTGCAGACCGAATACCGCATCATTTCGACGGTCATCAAACACCCGGAATTCGAAGGATTGCGCGTCACGCCAAACGTGTACACGACGTTGCGCGACATAGACATCTTTGCCGAAGCGATGGAAAAAGTGGTTGAAAAAGGATTGCCGGCTTGATCTGAAGCGCGCTCAACCGCCACCGACAAAATGGACGATTTCGAGTTTGTCGTTGGCTAGCAAACGGGTTTCAGCCCAAGCCGCGCGCGGCAAAATGGAAAGATTGAGTTCAATGGCCAGCCGTCCGGCGCTCAATTCAAGCGACGCGACCAAATCGGCGACGCTGAATCCTGATGCGACGGTGCGCGGTTCGCCATTGATGAAAATTTCGATGGTAGATGATTCGTTCACGGTCGGCATTATCCGACAGCAAATCCTCGCTTCTCAAGATCAAGTCATCATCACAGAGGTATCGTCATGAGCACACCAGCAAAAGAACTCGCACGCCAGATCAATTCGCAAACTGTCGAACAGGGCCGCGAAGAGTTGAACGCCTGGGAGCGCAGTCAACCGACAAACTTTTACGAAACAGATCGTCATCTGCAAAACCTGCTGGCGATGTTGTGGGGCGAAGAGCGATTGAAGCTTCACGCTCCGCAACTGTCGAATTTCGGGCACGAAGCCGCAACGATTGTGGATGCCGCGGCGCGTCGAGCGAATCAGGCGGAAAATTTGCCGCAACTGGATCGCTTTTCGGTGACGGGTGAACGCACGGAAAATTTGCTGCAATCACAGGATCATCACATTGCCGGTCGGCACATTTACGGTTCGGGAGTGATGTCGGCTTACGGTCAACCGCAAAACAACTTGCTGGCAATGGCCTTGTTTTACCTGTCGTCATACAACGGTGAAGCCGGTCACAATTGCCCTGTTTCCTGCACCGCCGGAGTCATCAAAACCTTGCAACACGTCGGCAGCGAAGACTTGAAGGCGAAGTATCTGCCCGGTTTGCTCGATGCGAATTACGATCAACTGCTGCACGGCGCGCAGTTTTTGACCGAAGTGCAAGGCGGTTCGGATGTCGGCGCGAACGCCTGCACGGCGACGCTGCTCGACGCCAAAACGAATCGTTGGCTAATCAACGGCGAAAAATGGTTTTGCTCGAATGCTTCGGCGGATTTGATTTTGATGACCGCGCGTCCGGCTGGCGCTCCGGCGGGAACAAAAGGGCTGGGGCTGTTTCTGGTTCCGCGCCGATTGGACGACGGAAGCTTGAATGGAATTTACCTGCGACGTTTGAAAGACAAACTCGGCACCAAATCCATGGCAACGGCGGAAGCAGATTTTAAAGACGCCATCGGCTATCAAATTGGCGAAATGGGCAAAGGTTTTTTGCATGCGATGAATTTCGTCATCAACACCTCGCGGCTGTACAACGCCGTTGGCTCCGCCGGAGCCGCTCGGCGTGCTTACGTCATTGCCTGGACTTATGCCCAACAGCGCAGAGCCTTCGGCACGCCGATCAAAACCTTTCCGCTGATTCAACAAGTCCTGGCCGAAATGAAAGCCGAAACGGCGGCGATTACTTCCGGCAGTTTGTATCTGGCTCACTTGCGCGACGAAATCGAAGCCGGACGCGCCGACGACACCGTGAAAAAGTTTTTCCGGCTGGTCATCAATCTGAACAAATACCGCAGTTCGATTTCGGCGACCGACGTTATTCGCAAAGGCATTGAAGTGCTGGGCGGCAATGGCGCGATGGAAAACTTTTCCGTTTTGCCGCGATTGTTGCGCGATTCCGTAGTCTTTGAAGCGTGGGAAGGCGCTCACGGAACCTTGATCGCGCAATCGGTGCGCGATTGCCAGCGGCATCAATTGCACGCAGCCTGCGGCGAACACCTGAAACAAATGTTCGCTTCGCTCAATGATGCAATATGGAAAACGCGCGGCTTGGCAAAACTGGAAGAATTGCTCGCCGAGTTTGAAACGGCGTTGGCGCTGGACGAATTTTCGGCTGGTGTTGTATTCCGCGACCTGGCCGACAAATTGATCTATCTGTTTTACGCGGCTCGGCTGGCGATGGAAGCCGATCACCATCAGGACGCTGAAACCGCGACTCTTGCCGAATGGCTCTGGCAAAATCGCGTCGAACGTTCGGCAAAGAAAATTTCGGCAAACTATCTGCGACTAATTCAAGAAATCAGTTCATCACTTTGAAACATAAAGCCGCAGATTACGCAGATCAACGCGGATTGAAACTTTTGTTTGCATTCACTTTTTTGGCCTGAAGTTATTTTGGGCATCGCTTGCAAACTCAATGTTCGATTTGCGCCTTTCAGTTCTGATCCGCGTTTGTCTGCGTTTATCTGTGGCTGAAATCATCAGGAGGCATTATGCGGCTTGGATTGAATGTGGGTTATTGGGGAGCTTCGCCTGTGGACAATGTGGCGCTGGCTCAGGAAGCCGACCGACTTGGCTTTCACTCGGT
>JAEUQP010000237.1 GCA_016789645.1 Acidobacteriota bacterium
TCATTGCCGGTTCGGTGTACACGCCTGTGCGTTTGCCCAGCGATTTGAACGCAATGTCGCCCGCTGCCAAGGCAATCAGGTAAGACGGAATCGGCTGCCTCATGTTGAACGAAAACTCGCCAAGTTTCGGCGCGCCATCGCTTTCTTCGGCGCTCATCACGGCGCGAATTCCCGATGGCGTGCGAATCGTCGCCGAATACGTCACACGTACGCCGGGCGAATCCTGCAACGGAATCCAGCTTCGCGCGTGAATGGATTGCGATTGCGTGAAGACGTACGGATATTGTTTGCCCGCTGTTTGCGCCGGTTGCAGCCACTGCACGCCCGAAGCCGTCGGGCTGGTTTCGTATTCGATGCGAACCTTGGTCGCCTGAGCCGGCAATTCCACCGTCAATGGCGTACCAAGAATCTTGTCTGTTTGCCCTAGCGCAAATTTCGTTGCGGCAAAGTTGTTGCCGTCGTTAGACGCTTCCGCCTTGGAAACTTTCAGGTCGCGCGTATCCAGTTTCAATTCTTTGGCATCGGCTTGTTTGCGTTCGATGGTCAGCGTCGCCGCACCTTTCAGAACTTTGCGGTCGAACAATACGTCCAGATTCAAATCCACATGTTTGACGCGCACCTGCGCCGGATTCGCAAACGAATGCACATCGCGCACTTCAACCAATTGAATGGCTTGCGCGGCTGGCGGGTTTGGCTTTTCGGTGGAACTCTTTTGACAACTCATAACCAACACACTGCTCAGAATCAAAAACACGGCCAACAACTTTTTCATGATTTTCCTTTCCAAATGGAACTCACGACAACAACGACTTTCCCTGCTCAGCCAACGCAGCGCGCAAAATCCGAATCGCCTTTGGTCCGACGCCGTGCAATTGCAACAACTCGGCTTCGGTCAGCTTTGTGAATTGATCGAGGCTGGAATATCCGGCGGCGGCAAACGCTCTGAGCGCAGGCTGGGACAATCCTGCTGGCAAAGAGTGTTTCACCGTCGCGGCCAGTTGGTTTGCGGCCTGGCGTTTTTGCGGGCTGGTGGTCAACGGGCAAAACGTTTGTTTTCGGACAGTCATTCTCGTGATCCTCCAAACCGGATTTACACTCATCCAGCCGTTGGTTGCAAGGCGACAAATTCGGCGACTACACTGCGCGCCACCATGACCTTTGACCAAATCGCAGAACTCATCGCCCAATCTTCGCGCATCGTAGGTTTCACCGGCGCAGGTATTTCCACCGAATCCGGCATTCCCGACTTTCGCAGCCCGAACGGAATTTGGGCGAACAACCGCATCATCGAATACAGCGAATTCGTCAGCAGCCGAGCCGGGCGCATCGAATACTGGCGGCAGAAAGTCGCCATGTGGCCGGAAATGCGCGACGCTCAGCCGAATGCCGGCCACAGAGCCTTTGCCGAATTGGAACACCAAGGCAAGCTGCGGGCGATGATTACCCAAAACATTGATGGGCTGCACCAGCGAGCCGGAAACCGAAACGTCATCGAATTGCACGGCACGACAGTGGAATGCGAATGCCTGACCTGTGGCGGTCGCATTTCGATGGACGAAGCCGTTGAACGAGTCGAGGAGGGCGACCTGGCTCCGGAATGCGAAATCTGTGGCGGCTTGCTGAAA
>JAEUQP010000160.1 GCA_016789645.1 Acidobacteriota bacterium
GGAATGCGGTTGGACGTTGACGTGCTCGGCTCCGAACAACTGTTTGGCGCGATCAATCGCCAGACTTTCGACCACGTCGGTGAATTCGCAACCGCCGTAATAACGTTTGCCCGGATAGCCTTCGGCGTATTTGTTGGTGAAAGTGGAGCCGGCGGCTTCGAGTACGGCTTCGGAAACGAAATTTTCCGAAGCGATCAATTCCAGCCCTTCGTGCTGGCGACGAGTTTCATTTTTGATGGCAGCATAAATTTCCGGATCGGATTCGGCTAACGAACGGTAATGATTGTATGACATGGTTAAGCTAGTCCTTGTGCTGTTCAAGTTGAGTGATTTTTTCGACGCGTCGCGTGTGGCGGCCAGCGGCGAAATCGGTCGTCAGAAAAGTGCGCGCAATTTGCGCAATGGTTTCCTGCGGCGTGGTGCGTGAACCGACAGCGACGATGTTGGCGTCGTTGTGTTCGCGCGCCAGTTTGGCAGTTTCTTCATTCCAGGCCAACGCCGCGCGAATGCCCGGAATTTTGTTCGCAGCGATCTGCATGCCGATACCGCTTCCGCACACCAGAATGCCGCGTTCGGCTTCCCCGGCAGCGACGCGGCGAGCCACACGTTCCGCATAATCGGGATAATCCACGGACTCTTCGGAATTGGTGCCCAGGTCTTCGTATTCGACGCCCATCTGGTCGAGTGTCTTTTTGATGGTTTCTTTGCCGGGTAATCCGGCGTGGTCGCTGGCAATCAAGACTTTACTCATGGAAATCGCTCTTTCGGGGAGAGAATTGGTAAGAAGGCGCGCATGCTAACGCACAGGTTTTTGAATGTCGAACCGATTGATTGCGGAGTTCGGATTGCGGATTGCGGATTGGCTGAGCATACTGCCGCCTCTTTTCATCAATGGGAATTCAACCGTAAGCAGATGACCAGCAATCGCCCAGACAAATTTTCGCCGCAATCCGCAATCCGCAATCCGCGATTCGCAATCTGGGTTGGGTTTGTAACGATGCTGATCGTGTCGTGGCGGCGCTGGACTTCGCCCATTGCCGACAGCGGGCGCGAAATGGATTTGCCGCTGCGCTTGCTCAACGGCGAATGGTTATATCGCGACGTGCATCACATTTATCCGCCGCTGGCTCCGTATTTCAACGCGCTGTTATATCGAATCTTCGGTGTGCATCTGGATGTGTTGCATGCGGCGGGAATCGCATGTTCGGCCATTCTTGTTTTCTTGAGTTATCGAATTGCCCGGCGGTTGCTGTCTCCGATTGAATCCGTCATTGCCGTTGCCGCCGTGATCGTGTTTTGCATCTTCAAACCGGCAGGCAATTTGATTCAACCGTATTCGTTCGCTGCGCTGTATGCATGTGTTTGTTCGTTGGCCGTTTTGCTGCTGACATTGCGTTACATGGAAAACCGGCGAAAGCGAGAATTAATCTTCGCTGGAATTCTGATTGGCTTGGCGGCCATCACCAAACAGGAATTCGCGTTGGCCGCAGCCGTAACGATCACGGCTGCCTTGTTCGTGGAATGGCTTCTCGTTCGCAACTCCCAACTTCCAACTCCCAACTCCCTGTTTGCCAGGTTATTGCTTGTCGTTGCGCCAGCCGCGTTGATTGTTTTGCCAGTGTACGGCTGGCTGTTTATAAAATTCGGCTGGCAAATGCTGGTCGAAGATTGCCATTTGTTTTACACGCATTTGCCACCGTCGTTGGTGTTGTACAACGCACAGCGGACCGGCTTGGATCGTCCATGGTTGTCGCTGGTGCAAATGCTCGGAGCCGCCGCCGTCGCGGTTGCTGCCCTGAGCTTTGTGGTGATGCTCGGCGACCGGCGAAGAACGATTCTGAAGTGGTCGGCAACGGCGCTGGTCAGTTCGTTTGCGATAATCTTCTGCATCAAACAAATCGTCGGCAACCAATGGGACGGCAGTCCGCTGCGTGCGTTACCAGTATTGTTGCTGGCGATCATTGGCGGCGAATTGTGGCGGATGAGACAGAAGGAAACGGAGATGGGGAGACATTCGGACGGAGAGAAAGAAATCCGCAATCCGGTGCTGTTGATCATCGCGATTTACAGTTTCGCCATTCTTGCCCGTGTTGCTTTGCGCGTTCCCAGCGGAGGAGCGTTTGGCGGATTCTTTTTGCCAACGTCCTTGATTCTGTTTTGTTATCTGTTTTGGCAAATCTTGCCCGGCGCGATGGAGCGATGGACGGCGGACATCGTTTCGGCGCAGCGGGTGTTGTTGTTGGGGCACGCTTTGTTGCTTGTCACAATTCTGGCTGGAGCCGTCACCTTCGGCGTTCGCTATCGCAAAAACTTCAACGTGGAAATCCGCGCCGAACGCGGTCATCTGTTTGCGCCCAAAGTCACTGGCAACGAAATTCGGGACGCCATGGAGTTTCTGCATAACTCCACGCAACCCAATGAAATCATCGCCGTCTTGCCAGAAGGAAATGACCTGGCATTTCTGACCGAACGGCGAATTTCATTGCGTCACCAGATTCTGATTCCGGGATTGATGCGTGACGAAGACGAGTTGAAAGCCATTGAGCGATTGCAGCAAGAGCGCGTTCGGTATGTCCTGATCGTCAATCGTCCGATGCGCGAATTCGGCCACGAAGCATTTGGTCGCGACTTTTACGTGCAACTGGGGCAATGGATCGAAACGAATTATCGGCTGGTGAAAGTGTTCGGTTCGACCAAAAATGACAACCCCCAAATCGGAGAAGCCGGATTTTTTATCAAAGTTTTTGAGCGGCAGGAATAATATATGTTTGCAAAGCTTGTCTGAGTAGTGCAGTATCTCCACGTCAATTCCTTCTCTCGCGCATCAACGGTGATGCGCCACATGCCCAAAGTTGTACCGGCGGCGTTTTTAGATTGTTCGAGAGCAGGCTGTTATTAACTTCAAAGAAGCCGTTCTCTTGAACGCCCGAAACACTCCTTCGCTGTAACCGTTCACCGAAGACAATCTGATTCGACGCTTCTCTTACATCCCTTCACGGGGAAAGGTACATCTATCTATGAAACTCTATGTTGGCAACCTCTCGTTCCAGACGTCCGAAGGCGATCTGTTGGATTTGTTTTCGCAAGCTGGAAACGTTGCTTCGGCTTCGTTGGTGACGGATCGTGACACCGGTCGTTCACGCGGCTTTGCGTTCGTCGAAATGGCGAGCAAAGAAGAAGGCGAAGCAGCCATCAACCAATTCAACGGCCAGGAAGTCGGTGGTCGCGCTCTGACCGTCAATGAAGCCCGTCCGAAAGAAAGCCGTGGTGGCGGATTTGGCGGCGGTGGCGGTCGTGGCGGTGGACGCGGCGGATTTGGCGGCGGTGGCGGTCGTGGTGGTTATGGCGGAGGCCGTGGCGGCGGACGCTACTAAACCAGCCATACGAAAATTTCCCCACGAATACACACAACGAGATTGCAGCGAGGGAAATAGGAACTCTATTTTTCTTTCTCCTTCTTTGTGTGGCTTCGTGGGAGAAAAATTTTGCATTGCGCGCTTCTGGATGAAAGAAGACGCGCCAGAAGGAATGTAATGAATTTTGATAATTTGGGTTTGCTGCAGCCATTGGCTGCTCGTTGCAAATCCCTTGGGTTTACCGAACCGACGCCGATCCAACGACAGGCAATTCCGGTTATTCTCGACGGTTCGGATTTGATTGGCTGTGCCTCGACAGGCACGGGCAAGACCGCGGCATTTTTGTTGCCGATCCTGCAAAAATTGACAAGTGAAAAACGCGAAGGCAGCAAACGCGCTGTTCGCGTGTTGGTCTTGACGCCGACTCGCGAACTGGCTTCGCAAGTGACGGAGAATCTGCACGAACTGGACGCCAAACGAAAAGTTCGCGCTGTGACCATTGTCGGCGGAGCGAGCTTCAACCGACAAAACCAGGAGCTTCGTAAAGGCGTTGAAGTCGTCATTGCCACGCCGGGGCGATTGATGGATCACATCGAAAATCGCACGGTTGATCTGTCGCGCATTGAAGTGTTGGTGCTGGACGAAGCCGATCGCATGCTGGATATGGGCTTTTTGCCGGTGATTCGCCAGATCATTGCGTTGTTGCCGGGCGAACGGCAAACGTTGCTGTTTTCGGCGACGATGTCCTCGCCGGTCGAAGGTATCGCACGGCAATACATGGATGCGCCCAAAATCGTAGACGTGAATCCGCGTGGCAAAGCCGCCATCACTGTTAAGCAAACGGCATATCCGGTAGCGCTGGAATCGAAAACCAATTTGTTGTTGCATCTGCTGGAACGCGAACGCTTTGAACGAGTCCTGGTATTCACGCGCACGCGACGCGGAGCCGAACGGCTGGCGACGTTACTGACTGCGCGCAAACATCAGGTCAACCGCATTCATGCCGATCGGTCACAATCGCAACGCGAGGCCGCTTTGCGAGGTTTTCGCGATGGCAAGTTTCGTGTCCTGGTGGCAACGGACATTGCCGCGCGTGGCATTGACGTGGATTCCATTTCGCACGTCATCAATTTCGACCTGCCCGATGTGGCCGAAGATTATGTTCATCGCATCGGACGCACAGGCAGAGCCGGCAACGAAGGTTGTGCGCTGACCTTGCTGACGCCGGTGGATGAATTGTCCATGCGCTCGATTGAAAAATTGACGGGGCAAAAAGTCGAACGCATTTTGCTGGAAGGATTCGGTGGAATGCCTCCCATCCCGGAGCGAAGTTCCAGTTTTCGCCCGTTCAATTCACGCCGTTCAGGCAGACGCCAATTCGCGTAACGCGAGCCAAACTGATCTGCCGAAATTCTCAAAGCCTCCGTGAGTCTCTGACACGCGGAGGCTTTGTTGTGTGCTTGCATCAAACTGCCGGATTTCGTAGTCTCCAAAATCAGAACAAGCAACATTGGGACAGAGTGTAAGAAAACAGGATGAACAAGATTTTTGACAGGATTGACAGGAACATTAGTGGTTGGGGCCAACCCGCCAAGCCTGAATCCCGTTCATCCTGAACAAAATCCTGTCCATCCTGTTTCAAAGTTTTTTGGCTCGATTTAGAGCAGTCCAGAGAAGTCTCGAAAAGTCTTGGGAAGTCGAACTTGCCAAGACTTCTCCAGACTTCACGAGACTTTCGACAGACTCGGTTAGCCGAATAGTGGCGGACATTCACATCCGGCGATGCGCAAGTAGGTGTACAACTGGCCGCGATGGTGAATTTCGTGTTCCAACGTCAGGTTCAACAACACGCTGCGCGGCATGGCTTTGTCCGGGCCGAAAGGCGCAACCGTTGCCGCCAATTCTTCAGGAGTAAAGGCTTTGGCGATGGCAACGGCTTCCTCGTGCGTTTTGTCGAAGGCTGCGATCAAAGCCGCTGTGTCATTGATGGGTTCCGGCTTTTCTTTAGGCCATTCCCCGGTTTTGGCCGCAGAAACCAATCCAGCTTCGGCAATCCACAAATGGTTCATCAATTCGCCAAGCGTCATGGCCGAATCGCATGGTTTCCAATCGTATTTGTCGTTCGGCGCGGCGGCCATGATTTTGGTGGTTTGTTTGTGAATGCGTTTCCAGTTGCTGACTAAAGAATCCATGTTCATGTGGTTATTACTCCTGTCGTTTTGAATAGGTTGATGGGATAAGCGCCGGTTCAGCGACGCTCACTGCATTTGAAGAAATCAGCTTCGCAGCACAACACGCGCCGGGCTGCCATCGCCGTCTTTGATTTTGAGCGGCAAACAAACCAATTCGTAATCGCCGGGCGGAACGTCGCCAAGCGCCAGACCTTCGACGATGACGACGTTTGCGGCCAGCAAGACCAGATGCGTGGTCGGTTCGTCAAAGTGGAAGCGTTCGACCGACAGATAATCAATGCCGACCAGTTGCACACCGCGTTCCACCAACAGCCGGGCGGCATCCGGGGCGATGTAGACAAAATCTTCGTGGAAAACGTTCGACTCGGGCCAGAATGATGAATTTCGGGTTTTGAACAGCACGCGCGTCGCGCCATCCAGGTGGCAGCGATTCAATACAGCGGCGTCAATCGCCGGAACGTCGCCAACATCAATGACTCTGGCTGGGCCGAGCAAAATTTCCAGCGGCAATTGATCCACCGATCTGGCTCCGGTGATGAAATGCGACGGCGGATCGATGTGTGTGCCGATGTGCGTGCTGCAACAAAGCCGTGTGACGTTGGCGATATCGCCTTGTTCCAGCGACATGATGCGTTCAAGTTGGATTTCGGGATCGCCGGGATAAACGGGCAAGTCTGCCGAGATAGGGACAGTGATGTCGTAAATGTTCATCGTGACCTGCCGCCAAAATGTGTTTGTTGATGTTGTAATCGCGAAAGCGCGTGACCGGCAGCGAGTATAGGAACGGCGTTTTGCAGTGTCAAACTTTGCTTCCGAAGGGGATTGCTGTGTAAGCTGTCGGCCTCAAACGTTCAACTCGATTTCAAAAGGGACACTCAATGGACAAAGAACTGGAAGTCGCCAGGCGATTGGCGCGCGAAGCCGGAGCCATTTTGATGGGCTTTTACAAAGGCGATACCAAAGTGGAATGGAAAGGATATGACGATCCCGTCACCGCCGCCGACAAAGCAGCCAATACCATGCTGGTACGCGAACTGGCCAAGGCATTTCCGAACGACGCCATTCTTTCGGAAGAAGCCGAAGACGATCAGGTGCGATTGACCAAGGATCGCGTCTGGATGGTTGACCCGATGGACGGAACCAAACAGTTCATCGAAAAACTGGACGAATTTGCGGTGATGATCGGTCTGGCCGTGGGCGGCGAGCCAAAAGTCGGAGTGGTATACAACCCCGCAACTGACCGAATGTTTTATGCCGCGCCCGGCATTGGTGCGTTTGTCGAAGAGGCATTGACGACCAAACGATTGCGCGTTTCTGACCTGACTGATCCGACCAAAATGGTTGCGGCGATGAGCCGTTCGCATCACAGCCCGACCGTGGATGCCATACGTCAGCGGCTGGGTTCGACCGGCGAAGTGCGGTCAGGCAGCGTGGGGTTAAAGCTGGGACTGATCTGCGATGGGCGCGCGCACATTTACATCCACGCCGGAGCCAAAACCAATCAATGGGACACGTGCGCGCCCGAAGCCATTCTGCGCGCCGCTGGAGGAATCATCACCGATAATTTTGGCGACCCGTTGGAATACAACACCACCCGCGTGCGGAATTTGAAAGGGATCATCGCCACCAACGGAACGATTCACGACCGCGTCGTCCGGGAAACGATGGCAGTGCTGTCCGAACGTGACCGCAAATAAAAAACGCGGGGCAGTTGTTTCCAATCTGCCCCGCGTCGTGCTCGGTTTCAGCCGAAAATCAGTTCGAGAACGAAGTTTTAACTCCCGCTCTGCTTGACCGTTCCACAGACTTGACGGTGGTGGTAATCACCACGTCAACGTCAGCCTTTCCAGCCAGCTCCGGTTTCAGTTTGGCGTCAATCATATCCACGCCGGGCACGGTTGATCCTCCTGATGGTTGACCGCCGGCAAACACCGTTTCCAATGTGACACCGCCGATCTTGGCCACGACTTTGTCGGCAAACCGCCAACCGGTTCCAAAGAGGCGAATGATGTTTGGCGCCGCTTCCGTGCCAACCGCGCAGGGCGGATTGCTGAAGGTTATTGAACCGTCCGCGTTTACTTTGCCGCATTGCGCTCGTGCTGCGCCGTTGCCGTCGCCGGTCGTGGTGAAGATACCTGCTGCCGCATCCAGCACATTGACTCTGCCTCGGATGTTGGTGCCATTGTTATTAATGACGACTTCAACCAATTGGGCAGGCTTGGTCTCGCTCGGAATCAGGAAATTGACCTGACTTGGGGAAATGTAGGCAATTCTTGCCGCAACTCCCGCGACCGTGACTTTTACGCCTTTCAACTCCAGCGGATAATCCGGGCCGGGCGCTTCCATCGTGTCATTGGCCAGTTTCTCGCCTTGAGCCACTGCCAGCGAACCGCGCGCAACCACGCCACCGTCAAAACTTGCGGCATTGAATGTGGAAAGGGAGGCTTCCAGGCCTGTAAACGAAGTCGTCGTTTTGTTGCTGTCAATGTTGGTCGTTGCCACGACGCTGACGGTAATTTCCTGATCCATTTTTGCCGCCAGGTCTTTGGTCAGTGTGACGTTGATCTGATCCAGTCCCAAAAACTCCGGTTGCGCGCCAGAAAATTGTGGCGTCAACGTCACGTCGCCAATTTTGACTTGCAAGCCGGTGGTGTTTCGCCAGCCGGTTCCGTAAATGATCAGCAAGTTGAATTGCGAATCGTTGCCCACGGAACAGGGCGGAGCCGTAATCAGAAAGCTCAACCCATCGGGGGAAACCCGACCGCATTGAGCGGTGGATTTTCCTTTTCCGTCGCCGGTCGCGCTGAACACGCCCGGCGCGGCGCTGATGATCTTGGCTTTGCCTGTGGATTGGAGACCATTGTTGTTGATGATGAAATCCACCGTGTCGCCCGTGCCGATTTCATTCGGCACAACAAAGTTGATTTGTTGCGGCGAAACATAAATCAATCGCCCGGCCAGACCATTGACCGTGACCGTCACGCCACCAAGCTGGAATGGCAGATTGGCGCTGGGAGCGGAAACCACGGCATTGGCCAGTTGAGTGCCAAAGACCGCAACAATTGAACCGCGCGCGACTTGTGTATTGTCAAAACTGGCGGCATTGGCAAATTTGGCCTCAGTGGAGTTTTTCGCGGTCACAGGCAGAACGTAAGCCTGGAACACGTCCTGAATCGCCAAGGCATTTGAGGCGATGACGTTCGCTTCGTAATTGAAGCTGATCGTGTTTCCTGTGCTATCCGCAAAGACTGAAAAATTGTTCGATCTCTGGTCCAGAACCGTTGACGAACGGTCTGTGAAGGTGATTTGCCGAATCTTGTTTGCGGCAATGTCATAGCGGAATGCTTCACGGCTGCCATCAGCGTTGTCCGCTTTGATTCCGCTGGTCGTCGCCGGAGTCAGGTTCAACACCGAAGTGAAGACGACGTGCGTTCCCGTGGAATTGATGCTGGGAAAATAATTGAAATCGTTTTTGGTGACGTCCACCGTCGTTTGGTCAGTAATTTGAGTGAATTTGGTGGTCGCGGTGCTCAAATCGGCCAAAAACACTTCACGCAACTTTTCGGAATTCTTTCCGACGAAATCTCCCGCCGATTCAAAAACCAGTTTTGTGCCGTCGGAATTGATCGGATGCGTA
Organism: Acidobacteriota bacterium; assembly: GCA_016789645.1. Lineage (GTDB taxonomy): Bacteria > Acidobacteriota > Blastocatellia > RBC074 > RBC074 > RBC074. The sequence continues at coordinate 9,186 of JAEUQP010000160.1, forward strand.
AACGCCAGCATCACATTCATCACTCCGTTAAACGGAACCGCCGGAATGCCAGTTGTGTCCGTCACCTGACGCATTGTGTTGGCCGGGTCGCCAACTTTGTACGTAAAAATTTCGCCATTGAAATCGGTGTTTTTGTTGGCAGCAGCGCCGGAAAAATTGAATCCCGACACGAATGCCAGCACCTGTCCGTTACCGCTCAGATAAGGATTGGAATTGAAACCTTTGACGACAAAATTCACCGTGGCGTCAATGTCGCGCGTGGCCGTGGCTTGGGAAAACCGTCGGGTGCCGGAGTTGTAAAGGAAAATTTCCCCGTTGCCATCGGGATTGTCGTTCGTCGAGCCTTCTTTCAGGGCTGTGTACGCTTGCGGGCCGCCTTCGATCGCTTTGAAATTCTGTCGCGTCGAAACAAACGCAATCACCGAACCATCATCGTTAATCGTCGGGGTATAGTTATGGAAAATGCCTTTGACGACCTCAGTTTCACTATCTTTTCCAGTATCGGTAATGCGTTTGATAGTGGGCGTCGTTGAATTGCGCGGCAAGTCGGCAACGAAAATTTCGTAGTTGCGATCTTCATTTTTGGCTCCGCCCAAATCAGCATTGGAAACAAACACGATCTTCGTTCCATCGCCGCTGATGGCAGGAGTTTCGTTGGTGATGCGAGTCGTCACTTTATTGACGTCACTTGTGTCTTCCTTCAAATCGGCGGTATCGGTGATTTGAATGATGCTGCGCGAATCCACGTCGTAAACCCAGATGTCACGGTTGCTGTCCACATTCTTGCCGTTGTAATCGTTGATCGAATCGAACACGATGCGTTTGCCGTCGTTGCTGGCGCCACGAATTTGCGTGCCGATGACATTGGGCGTCACGGGCAGCAGAGCAATGGAAACTTCGTCGGTTGCTGTTTGTTGGGCGGTAGTGCGGGGAAGAGCGGCAAATACGCCAAAAATGGCAATGGTGAATGAAAGCAGAAGAATTCTTTTCACGCTCAAAAACTCCTTGATCGAAACGCTTCGCTCACGCGATCAGCTAAGTCATAAAGCTGTCCGAGCCTGTGTTGCGCGCTATATTGTCTGTTGAGATTGGTGTCGAATTTCAAGCGGCGGATTATACAGAAAGCCCCACTTGCTGTCGAACAGCGAACATGGCGTTTGGGAAGTAGTCAAACGCCTTTTGCCGCATTGCCTGACGTTCCGAAGAACGACCGTTCGTTGACGCTCTTGCGAAACAAAAAGCGGGAACACGTTTGATGACGCATCCCCGCTTGGTCGGTTGCCGACTTTGTTAAGAGCCGTTATGCAGCTTTTGGACTGATGTATTGATCGTAATGACGGAACGGTTCCCAAGTTCGATTGTCTTCCGCAACCGGTTCCGGGAATCGGTCTTCAATATCAACCATCTCAACGGCTTCGATATAAACCCGTTCCAGGTTTTCGGGATTGAACCCGTTTTGCTGGCAGGCTCTCACGTGCCGTCGAACAATCGCATCCACTTTTTGACGTTTGTCGTCCGGCAATCTGTTGATCATTCGCAACGTATCACTGGTTATTTTCATCATCCCTAACTTCCCCCTTTTCTTAACTTTAGTAGTTTTTTGTTTTATCTTTGCCGACAAAAAAGCCTTACGCCCTTTCCGTCAGCCAAGTTCTTTTTGCAAAGCCTTCTAAACCACCCTCTGAACGAAAAATATAACCCCGACCCGCAAAATCCGTTCACGAATTTTCAGGCTGTGGCAATTAATTTCTATTAGCCAGATGGTGATAATTGCTTCTGAATTGTTTTGGAAAATCCTATGCAGTTTTAAGACTTTTTCTGTATCTGAACAGACAGAACCTGTCCAAGTATGGCCAGACTTGGGCAAATACAACCTGCTTGACGCCGCGAAAAGCCGTGAGGCACACTGCCCGCGATTTACTCTGGCAATCCTGCATTCGGCTGCCGCCGGTTTACGAATCATCAAAAAAATATGGCGAAGTTTGAACAACACATTTTTATCTGTACCAACCAGCGTCCGCCGGAAAATCCGCGTGGTTGTTGTGATCCACAAGGGTTGGGAAGTCTGCAACTGCTTTTCAAACAGGAACTGGCTGCTCGCGGCTTAAAAGGGGCTGTCCGTGCCAATCGCGCCGGATGCCTGGATCAATGCGAGCACGGCCCGACAGTGGTCGTGTATCCCGAAGCCGTCTGGTATGGCGGAGTCAAGACCGCCGAAGACGTTCGCGAAATCGTCGAATCGCACATCATCAACAAGATTCCTGTGGCGCGGTTGATGCTGGCGGATGAATGCATCAACACACCGGTCTGCGCCCATAAAACGCCGAAGAAATTCGAGTAAGTTTCGTTATGGCTTTACGCGATCCACTCAAGATCGTTTCCATTGGCGGCGGCACAGGACTTTCAACCTTGCTCAGCGGCCTGAAACGTTTTCTTCGCCCAGACGCGGCAGAGCCTGAAATCCAACTGACGGCAATTGTCACGGTCACGGATGACGGAAAAAGCTCCGGACGATTGCGAACGGAATTCCATGTGTTGCCGCCGGGCGACATTCGCAATTGTCTGGTGGCGCTGGCGGATGAAAAGAACCTGTTGACCCGTCTGTTTCGCCACCGATTTTCAGGAGATGGTTCGGTCGGAGGCCATTCGCTGGGAAATTTGCTGATCTTGGCGTTGCACCAGATGAGCGGCAATTTTCTGACCGCGATTGAACAGGCTGAGCAATTGTTGGAGGTGCGCGCGCGCGTGCTGCCTTCGACGCTCGACAGCGTTGATCTGGTTACCCGGATCAACGGCAAAACCGTTCGCGGACAAGTCGCGATCAAATCTCAAAACACGCCAATTCGGGAACTGGCACTCGATCCGCCGGACGCTCGCGCGTTGCCTGCGGCGGTAGCCGCCATTCACGAAGCCGATCTGATTACTCTGGGGCCTGGTTCGCTCTTTACCAGCGTGATCGCCAATCTGTTGGTCAAAGGTGTTGCTGATGCTCTGGCCGAATCTCGCGCTCGAAAAATTTATATCTGCAACGCAATGACGGAATTTGACGAAACCGATGGCTTCACCGCCGAAGCTCACGTGCAGCAGATTTTGGCGTATGCGCCCGACTTGAAGCTGGATTACGCATTGTTCAATTCCGCGCGGATTTCTGACCAGATGTTGAAACGATACGAAGCCGAAAAGGCTCATCCGATTGAACCACCAAGCACCGAATTGTCAGAATCGGGCGAAACTCGATTTCTGGCATTGCCGCTCATTTCCGAATCGCACACTGTGCGTCACGATCCTGAATTGTTGAGTCGCGCAATCCTTGATTTTTGCGCGCGCTGAAAATTTACGCTCTGTTGGGTTGCATTCCGTACTGTCAATGCAAGACGAAGATTACGAATACCTATACGCGTTGGAAGAAAAATTCTGGTGGTTTGCCGGCATGCGTGAAATCACTGCCAGTGTGCTTGATCCTTTTCTTCCGAAAGCTGACCGAATGATTTTGGATGCCGGTTGTGGCACGGGCGGCAATCTGGAATGGCTGGTACGCTATTCCGGAAACGGCCATATCATTGGCATTGATCCAATTCCGCTGGCGATTGAATTCTGTCGTCAACGAAAGCATCCGATGTTGTCGTTGGCTTCGGCAACGGATCTGCCGTTTGCCGACGAAAGTTTTGATCTGGTGACCAGTTTTGACGTGTTGGTGCAAATTCCGGGCGAAGGCACGGACGACCAGTCCATACGGGAAATGTGGCGCGTGCTGAAACCTGGCGGAATTGCCTTTGTTCGTGGCCCGGCCTATAGCTGGATGCGCAGTGGCCACGACGAAGCTTTGGAAACGGTGCGCCGGTACACGCTCGGTCAACTATGCGGAAAGATGGAAGGATTTGGCTTTGAGGTGCTGCGGAAAACCTATGCCAACAGTTTGCTGTTTCCTGCGGTCGCTCTGCGACGGTTGGTGTTCAAGCGGTTGGGGCTGGCCGACAGTGGGTCGGATGTGAAACCATTGCCACCTTCGCTGGAATGGTTGAATCGGTTGTTGAAAAAATTCCTGTTGGCCGAGGCCGCTTTCTTGCGAAATCCGAACACAGCGTTTCCGTTCGGATTGTCGGTCATTTGCATCGCTCGCAAACCTGAGGGCAAACCTGGCAAATCTGAATAATTCTTTTGACGCAATGATTTCCTTGTTAGGCAAAACCGAAGCCGAGTTGATCGAATTCGCCACCGGGCTTGGCGAAGCGGCGTTTCGCGGCAAACAGCTTTATCAGTGGATGTACGCACGCCGTGCGCTGGATTTCGAGCAGATGACCGATTTGCCCAAATCGTTTCGGGAAAAGCTCAGCCAGACGGCGACAATCACCGAAACCAAAATCGAACGGGTGTTTTATTCTACGGACGGCACGCGACGGTATTTGTTGCGGCTGGGCGACGGTCGCGAAGCCGAAGCCGTTTTCATGCCTGAAGAACGCCGCGACACCATCTGCATCAGTTGTCAGGTGGGATGCGCCGTCGGTTGCAAGTTCTGCATGACGGCCCAACTGGGCGTAAAGCGAAACATGACCGCTGGCGAAATCATTTCGCAAATCATCATTGTCCTGAACGAAGTGTATGGTGAAGGCAATGAAACTCCGCACGGGACCAATCTGGTGTTTATGGGAATGGGCGAAAGCTTTTTGAATTATCAGGAAGTGATGCAATCCATTCGCGTCATGGCCGACCCAAAGGGGTTGGGAATCAGCCCCAAACGCGTGACGGTTTCGACTTCGGGCATTGTGCCGCGCATTTACGAATTCGCCCACGAATCCGTGCGACCTCATCTGGCCATTTCGCTGTCGTCCACCACCGAAGAGCAGCGCAACGATCTGATGCCGATCAATCGCAAATACACGTTGGCGGAATTGATGAAAGCCTGCAGGGAATATCCGCTCGACGAACGCGAACGGCTGACGTTTGAATACGTCATGCTTGCCGGAGTGAATGACAGCGACGAAGACGCGCGGCGATTGGTTCGGTTACTGAACGGCATTCGCGCCAAAGTGAATTTGATCCCGCACAATCCCGCGCCTGAATTGCCGTACCGCGCGTCGTCCATGGAACGCATTCTGGCATTCCAAAAAATTCTCACCGACAAAGACGTTCCGGCGTTTATTCGCCGTCCGCGCGGCCAGGATATTTCCGCAGCCTGTGGCCAACTTGCCGCGCGGCATCAAGCGCAAGGATGAAAAATCATTTGGTTTTGAACGACCGTGCAATGGCGTCTGTGTGGCTGCGCAGAGTGGACAGGATGTTTTTTCTGCCGGTGAATTGCAGCCGGTAAATCGTGTTTTCGCCGGTTTTCAGGTAATAAATGCGCCCGGTGAACGGTTGGCCGCTGGTCGAAAAATAATCGTAAGACAGCAATGCGCCGGATTTGCCTGCGCCGATGACAAATTTTTCCAGCGAAATTTTGTCGTATCGCGGATTGAAACGAATGCGTTCCGATTCATCCTTGTTGGCATATTCCATCGCATCCATTTTGCCTTCAGCTTCTTCGACACGGGTGACTTTCAGCGCGCCGTTTTCGCGGACTTTGTAAACGATATTCACTTCATTTCGTCCCAAGCCGTCCTTGTTGACGATGCCCAGCCAACCGGCGGGCAGCGAGACAGTGTATTTGCCATCGGGGTCTTCAAACACTTCCTGAGCCGAAGCCTCGACGGCGAACGCCGCCGTCAACACCACAAATAAAAAAGCGAAAAGAAAATGACGTTTCATCAAGATGCGCTCTCCTTCCAATTGATCTTTGTGCGCGAATCGGGGGCGAGCATCACGCGCAGTTCTTTGCGACCAAGTGCCTGAACGAGGGTTTGGGTTTGAATTGCAATCAAACCGTCAACGCCAAGTTCGGCAGCGGCAATCAATTCATTCATTTGCTGGCGGCTGAACGGTTCGGTTTCCGCCGTGCCCTGGATTTCAACAAAGCGGCCGTCGCCTGTGCGCACGACGTTCATATCCACTTCGGCGGCGGAATCTTCGACGTAATCAAGGTCGAGCAGCGCGCGTTCGCCGACGATGCCAACGCTGACGGCGGCAATGAAATCGCGCAACACTGGACGAGTGATTTTGCCTCCGTCGAACAGTTTTTCCAGCGCCAATGCCAACGCGACAAATCCTCCGGTGATCGAAGCCGTGCGCGTGCCACCATCGGCCTGAATCACGTCGCAATCAACCGTCAAGGTTCGTTCGCCCAACGCCGACATATCCACCACCGACCGTAAACTGCGACCAATCAATCGTTGAATTTCGTGCGTGCGCCCGGACGGGCCGCCGCGACCGATTTCGCGCGACGTGCGATTCTGCGTAGCGCGCGGCAACATCGCATATTCCGCCGTCACCCAACCAACGCCTTTGCCTTTCAAAAATGGCGGCACCTTGTCTTCGATCGAAGCCGTGCAAAGCACGCGCGTTTGTCCGGCTTCGATCAACACCGAACCTTCGGCGTATTTCGTGAAGCCGCAAATCATATTGACGGGACGCAAATCGAGCGGTTGGCGACCGTCGTTGCGAGTTTTCTGTTCAGAGTTTGTCATGTCCAAAAACTTCCACCGCTTCCAGATGTTCGAGCGGCGCGCCCAGAATCCTTTCGGCAATTTTGTGAAATCGCTGCGCGGCGTCGGTGACATAAAACCGGCTTGGTGACGGTTGCTTGTCACCAGCTTGTTGGTCAATCAGTTGGTCGTGTTGTTCCAGCAACTGAGCCGTTTCTTCCGCCACTGCTTCGGCGGAATCAATCAGCGTCACGCCTTCGCCCATTGTTTCGGCGATGACGGTTTTCAGCAGCGGGTAATGGGTACAACCCAACACCAACGTATCAATCTGTTGTTCGCGCAGAGGGGCAAGATACTGGTCGGCAAGGAGTCGCGCAACCTGCGAATCAGTTTCGCCTTCTTCCACCAGCGGCACAAACAGCGGACACGCGCGCGAAAAGACTTCCACCGCACGTTCGCCGCAAGCTTCGTGAATGGCGCGTTCATAAGCTCCGCTGCCGATCGTCGCTTCTGTGGCAATCACTCCGATACGGCCGCTGCGCGTGGTTCTGGCTGCCGCGCGGGCGCCCGGCCCCAGCACGGTCAAAAACGGAACATCGAATTCCTGGCGTAGCCGCTCGCGCGCCATGGCCGAAGCCGTATTGCAGGCGACGACAATCATCTTGACGCCTTTTTCCACCAAAAACGCGGCATCTTCGATGGCGTATCGCTCAATCGTCGCACGAGATTTCGTTCCATACGGCACGCGCGCCGTGTCGCCCAGGTAAACGACGCTTTCGCGCGGCAATCGCTGGCGAACGGCTCTGAGCACGGTCAACCCGCCTACGCCGGAATCAAAAATGCCTATCGGGAGTGAGTTCATTGGAAGGGGAGGCTAAATCAGGCACAACGTATAGACCATTTTTTTAGATATTAGTCCAAGATTTGTGCTCGCGAATGCTGCGAATTGTCGGGCGAGATACCCCAAACTCGCGGGCAAGGGCCGAAATTGTGTAACCGGTTCTTTGCCGAATTTCTCTGACCTGGCCTTCAGAAAGACGACGTGTGTTATCGCCTTTCAAACGATCAATGTATTTTTCTAAAGCTGCGTCAATTTGCGATCTTCGCCGCGCTCCCATTTCGGGATACAAAAGCCGCATTAATGTAACGGCGCGTGAGCCTTTGACGATGACTCGATAGGCTGGCTTCCAAGCAGAGCTTTTGAGAATTCTCCGAACCACTTTACCACCCATTAACAAAGCGGCTCGTTCAACTATGTCCTTGTCCGTCATTTCCAAGCTAACACGAGGGCAATTGGGATTGCTCGGCGGGGCTTTTAGAAAAGAGCCTTCGCCTTCGAGCAATCCTGCCAGCCACATTAAGTCTGTTGCTTTCATTGCTAAAAATGGAGGTGGCCGGAATCGAACCGGCGTCTGGCAGCCGTCTTCGAAGGAATCTACATACTTAGCCGCTTCGCTTAAAGTTTCGCTCGCACCCGGTAGCAGAAGCGGCGAAGAACCGGGCGCAAACTATGCCAGATGAGTTTCGCTTTTTGACTCTGACCTGCGTCAAATCGCTAGCCTGCAAAGTCGGCGCTCGACTTCCGGCACACAGGCGATGCCGGAGCGAACGGGCTGTGAACTAGGATTAACTAGGCAGCCATTGCGAGTTCTTGGTTCGCAATTAAGGTTTTGCCTGCAGTTTACGGGTTACAGACTTCCCGGTATGCATCCGTCGCCTCAGGTCTCCCATCGAAACCAATGCACCCCCCAAAGAGTTTGCATTTCAGCGATCGCTCAGCAGTGTACGCGTGAGCTTTGAACAGTGTCAAGAAATCACTTTGGCGCAGCCCAGCAATGTTCTCGACAAGGTCAGGCATTTTGGCTATCGTACTCGCGCCCAAATACATAGAGAAAAATCGTGAGCGCGGCCAGTCCGCGCTTTCGTCCATTTCAGGATCAAGCATGCTCTGATTGTTTGACCAAACCGCAGTAAGCACCACAAGGAGAGTTATGAGTAAAAACACCGGTTGGAATCCGAGTTCGTTCGGATTGGAAAATCACGGCCTCAAAAACATCAATCATTCATATTGGAATCTGACGACTGCCGAACTGTACGAACACTCGGTCAAACGCGGCGAAGCCACCGTCGCGCATCTTGGCCCTCTGGTAGTCAACACGGGCCAGCACACAGGTCGTGCGCCGAATGACAAATTCATCGTTCGCGAAACGTCGTCGGAAAAACATGTCTGGTGGGGAAAGGTCAATCGCCCCTTCGAACAGGCGAACTTCGACCAGTTGCGCGACAAAGTCCTGCGGCATCTGGAAGGGAAGGACGTCTACGTGCAGGATTGTTTTGCCGGAGCCGACCCGGAATATCGGTTGCCGATTCGCGTGATTACCGAATACGCCTGGCACAGTTTGTTCGCGCGCAATATGTTCGTCAGGCCAGATTGGAATTCGCAAGCAGCAAACCACATTCCCGAATTTACCGTTATCAACGCTCCCACCTTTCAAGCCAATCCCGAAACCGATGGAACCAACTCCGGCACATTTATCCTGATGGATTTTGGCCGTCGGCTGATTTTGATCGGCGGAACCAGTTACGCAGGCGAAACCAAAAAATCCATCTTCACGCTGTTGAATTATCTGTTGCCGCTCAAAGGGGTGCTTTCGATGCACTGTTCGGCCAACATTGGGCAGGACGGTGACGCGGCGATTTTCTTTGGTTTGTCGGGAACCGGCAAAACCACCTTGTCCGCCGATCCCGAACGGCAATTGATTGGCGATGACGAACATGGCTGGTCAGATCGCGGAGTGTTCAATTTTGAAGGCGGCTGTTACGCCAAAGTCATCAATCTGTCCCCAGAAGCTGAACCGGACATTTATGCCTGCACACGACGCTTCGGAACGGTATTGGAAAACGTGGTGATGGATCCCATAACACGTCGTCTGGATTTGAATGACAATAGTTTGACCGAAAACACTCGTGCGGCGTATCCGCTGTCGCATATTTCCAACTTTGAACCATCGGGAACCGGCGGCCATCCGAAAAACATCATCATGCTGACGGCGGATGCTTATGGGATTTTGCCTCCGATTTCCAAGCTGACGCCGGAACAGGCGATGTATCACTTCATTTCCGGCTATACGGCCAAAGTCGCTGGCACGGAAAAAGGCTTGGGCAAAGAACCGCAAGCGACCTTTTCCGCCTGCTTCGGAGCGCCGTTTATGGTGCATCACCCAGGCGTATATGCCGAACTGTTGCGTGAGCGAATTGCAAAACACAATGCCAATTGCTGGCTGGTGAATACCGGCTGGTCGGGCGGCCCGTATGGCGAAGGCCAGCGCATGAAGATTGCTTACACGCGTGCGATGGTGCGCGCCGCGCTGTCTGGTCATTTGGCGAACGTGGCCACGGAACCCGATCCGATCTTCGGAGTTCATGTGCCAATTGGCTGTCCGGACGTTCCCAGCGAAGTCCTGAAACCGCGCAATACGTGGAAAAATCCTGCGACTTACGATGAAAAAGCGCGTCATCTGGCTCGGTTGTTCCGCGATAACTTCGAGCAATTTGCCGCCGGAGTCTCCGACGAAGTGAAGGCTGCCGGACCAAAAGCCGACTAAGCAACGTTGCCCGAACGGCCTGTTGACAGCTTGGGGGGCAGATGGCAGAATCCGCCCTTCCTAAAACGCGCCCGTAGCTCAGTTGGATAGAGCGTTTGGCTACGAACCAAAAGGTCGCACGTTCGAGTCGTGCCGGGCGCATTGGGTAAATCAAAAGGCTCAAGCAACTGTATTTGGTGCTTGAGCCTTTTGAACATTTGAATGCAAGTATGTTGAAACAAAAATTGACATTTGCACCTACCTGAACTACTTTTCTTATGAAACAGCGCAAAAGTCAGTAGTGATTATTTAATGCACTAATCCAGTGTTTTCCTTTCAGTTCTTTCGTAGTTGATTCGACCAACCAATCCGCGACCTGATTCCCACAGGCGCATATAAATTCCGCCGGCTTTTTTTAGCTGTGCAGATTTTACGGAGGACAGATGATGGATAAGAACCTGACTTTTACCGACAACGAAGCTTTCTATAACCAACTTCTGGAAATGGAGTCCCGCAATGAAGAGTACTGCATTGATACCGGCACTTCTGAAGCAAAGAATTTGCCGCTGAGATTGTTGCATCACATTGGCATCAGCAAGGACGAGGTCGCTCACGTGCAACACAAGGTGGTGGAGGAAAGCGCGTTAATGCACGATTTCATCGAACCGATGATCGTCAAATTCAACGAAATGACCGGCAAATACCAACCGGCGCGCGGATATGAATTCACGGTCCAAGCCGAAGATTACGACACGATCAAAATCCACGGTCGGCCCAAAGCCGCAGTCGCCGCCGCCGCTTAAGCGAAGTGAAAAAGGCAGCAAACAATGAATTCCATCATTGTTTGCTGCCTTTGCCACATCCGATGTTGGCGTGTTGGTTTATCTCACCCTGCGATCCGTTTCTTCCAGAGCGCTGCCCAGATTTCGCCCACCCCAGGTAACTCCGTGCATATATTTGCCCACTGCGCCGACGCGCGCGCCCTTGCTCGGCACCCCGCGTTGAGTAATCACCCACAACTTGCCGGTTTCATCGCTCAATTCATAAGCCCCTTGTCCCAACGCGCCGAAACTGTTGGTGACGTTTCCGACGATCAACACTTTCCTGTTGCGGTACCGCGCCGGATCGGCATTGATCCGGGCAATGGTGGTTTGTTCGGGACAGCCGGTCAGAAACAGCGTGGCGGCAATCAGCATCAGGGAACCAAAAATTCGAGTTTTCATATTCCTCCTTCTCACGGTTGTTCAAGGGGTTCAGGTCATCGTCGAAACTTGCAGCAGGGGAAAATTGCGCGTTTCAGGTCGGTCGCCGCCGAAAAACAGCATTGTTGTTTCGGTCTCGCATCGGCAGTCTGGATTTGAACGGCAGGCATTATACATATTGCAGTTTGATTCTGTAGGGGGAATTTTTCCAAATTGTCCTGATCCGTTTCATCGGCCATAATTTGACCATGTTCCAAATCCCGAAACTGTATCCGATTACAGATTGCCAGTTGTCCAATTGTTCGCATGAAGAAATCGTGCAGATGATGCTGGCCGCCGGAGCGCGGCTGATTCAATTGCGTGACAAGGACGCCAGCGCGAAAGAAATGCTGGACGCTGCACGCGCGTGCGTCAAGCTGACGCGTGAAGTCGGCGCAACGTTGATCATCAACGACCGTGTGGATGTTGCGTTGACCTGCGGTGCGGATGGCGTGCATTTGGGGCAGGAGGATTTGTCCGTCGAAGAAGCCCGCGAGATTTTGGGCGACGACAAAATCATCGGCATTTCGACTCACAACCTGGATCAATTCAACGCGGCGCTGGAAACCTCTGCCAATTACATTGCCGTTGGGCCGGTATTTTCGACGACGACCAAAGAAAACCCGGATCCAGTGGTTGGTCTGGAACTGGTCCGCGAAGCCAAAAGGTTGGCGGATCGTCCGTTGGTGGCCATTGGAGGCATTTCGGTCGAACGCGCCCTGTCAGTGATTGCCGCCGGAGCCGACAGCGTGGCAGTGATTTCGGCGTTGTATCCTTTTGGCGACATTCGCGACTTTTTCACCAAGCCGGATATTGGCGGACGCGTTCGAGCGTTTCTGGAAGCGCTCGCCTGATTCTCAGCAAATCCTCAATCCGTCGCTTGAATGTCTTCGATTTTCTTCAATCGGTATCGAAGCTGATCGCGTGAAATCCCCAACAGCTCCGCCGCGCGGGTTTGATTACCGCCGCTGCGCTCCATCGCTTGCCGAACGAATGACAATTCCACTTCTTCCAGTTCGATTCCGCTTTCCGGCAAGACAAACCTGCCTTGAGGTGAAATTGCCAGTGGAACTGACGCGACAGGCATTGCTGCGGCATAAAATTCCTCTTTGGGCTTTGGGCGTTCGTCCTTGATCAGGTCGCGTGGCAACCAAGCCGTGGTGATGAAATCGGAATCTTCCAAAATCATGACGCGCTCGATGACGTTACGAAGTTCGCGCACATTGCCCGGCCACGGATAGCGCCGAAAGATTTCAATGACATCCGGCTCCAAACCACGCACACGTTTGCGCAGCCGTTGGTTGAACTGCGAAATGTAATAATTCGCCAGCAACAACACATCGTCGCCACGATCGCACAGTGGCGGCAGGTCAATCTGAATCACCGAAAGTCGGTAATACAGATCGAGCCGGAAATGCCCGGCTTCGCTTTCGGATTTCAGATCGCGATTCGAGGCTGCAATCACGCGCACATCCAACGGCAAATCCTTCAATCCGCCGACGCGACGAAACTTTCCTTCTTCCAACACGCGCAGCAATTTCGCCTGCAATCCCACTTCCAGTTCGCCGATTTCGTCCAGAAACAGCGTGCCGCCCTGAGCTTGTTCGAACAATCCTTCCTTGCGGGCTTTGGCGTCGGTGAATGCGCCTCTTTCGTGACCGAACAATTCGCTTTCGAGCAGTGTGCCGGGAATCGCCGCGCAGTTGATGGCGATAAATGGGTGGTCGGCGCGCGACGAACCATAATGAATCGCCTTGGCGATCAAATCCTTGCCGGTTCCGCTGGCGCCTTGCAGCAACACCGAAGACGCTTCGCTGGCGGCGACTTTTTTCGCCAGTCGCAACATTTCCATCATGGCGAAAGATTGCCCGATGATCTGATCGAAATTGAATTGCTGGGCGCGTTCGCGGCGCAGCGTGACGACTTCGCGCCGTAGCTTGCTGGCTTCCAGACCGTTGCGAATGGTGACTTGCAGTTCGTTCAACCGGATCGGTTTACTGATGAAATCGTAAGCGCCGCCGCGCAAAGCCGCGATGGTGTCTTCCAATTGCACGTTGCCGGTAATCATGATGACCACGGCCTGAGGCTGACGGGTTTTGTATTCGCGCAAAGCGTCAATGCCCGAACCATCCGGCAAGTTGACGTCTTGCAAGACAGCCAACGGTTGTTCGGATTCGAATAAGTCTCGACCTGCGGCAATCGTCCCGGCCTCGATCGGGTCGTATCCCCATCCCTGCAAGGCTTCGACCAACGTCAACCGAATGTTCGGTTCGTCGTCAACGATCAGAATTTTTTCTTTTGGCATTCGTTCCCCTAACTGACGAAGCGGATTTTTCAATCTGCCCTGAATCTTTTGCTGGTGGAAAGTTGGCGAATAAGAACTCCCGCCAATGGTTTCGCCGATGATTCTAACGCAGGCTGCGATGTAAGTCGCACCAAACTCATCAAATTGGTCTTCTTGCAGCCGCAACTAGGGGCGTCGTACAATCTGCCATCGGTTACGGTGCTTCAAACTTCACTAAAGACAACTGCACTTATGCGAATCACTTTTTTTGCGCTTGCCGTTTTGTTGGGTTGCGGCTGGTTGGTTGGCTGTCGCTCCGCGTCGAACGCCGATTCGGCGAATGACAATTCTCCGATCATCGTTGAAATCAATGGCGAACAGGAACGGCAATCGGCATTCGGACGATTTGTCAAAGCGCGTCTTTCCGATTTGTCGCAGGATTTGCAAAACCAGGCTGACAACGACAAACGGATGAGCGGTTTGTTCGACGAATTTGTCCAGCGCCAGGTGATCCTGCAGGAAGCGCGGAAAAAAGGAATCGAACCAACCGACGATGAAATTCGCGCCGCGCTGGAATCGCAACACCGGCAAACCAAAAGCGAAGGCGCAGATCAAAATTCAACGACGCTGGAAAGCGGCGAACGGCGAGTCGAGATTTTCAACGACCTGGTGATCAGCAAATATCACGAAAAAGCCGGATTGCTGAACGACATCAAAATCACTCCGCAGGAAGTCGAAGAGTATTACGGCAAAAACTCTGATCGGTACCAAAGCCAGAATGGGTTTTACGTTCGCGAAATCCGCGTGCAGGAAGAAGCCGAAGCGCAAAAACTGTATCGTCAGGCGGTGGCCAAACCGCAGGATTTTGCCGTGCTGGCGCGCGAACATTCCGATTCTCCGCTGGCGGCCAACGGCGGGTTGATGTTGTACGAAGAAGCGCAGCAACTGCCGCCAGTTCTGGCACAAGCCGTCACACCGCTCAAGGTTGGTTCGATCAGCAAAGTCGTCAAATCCAATTACGGTTTTCATATTTTCAAATTGGAACAACGAGCGACGCCTTTGCCGCTGGAAAAGGTGAAGAAGGAAATTGAAGATTTGCTGTTGAGCGAAAAACGACAGGCTGTGATCAACGAATACAACAAACGCGCTCTGACCGGGGCAAAGATCAAAGTTTTCAAGGAAAAACTGGGATTTAGTTACACGGGCAGCTTCGGTTCGTGAGCGCAAGCGAGATTTGACGGCGCGTTCAAGCTTGGGTGAAATCCGAAAACGAAGATCAACACAGGTTTGGGCTGACCAAAGCCGAAGAACATGAACCGGCATTCGCTTTTGCGCGGATGCGTGACAAGGAGAGATTTATGAAGTTAGTGGCAAAAGTCTTTTTGCTGGGAATGATGGCCAGTTTGGCCATGACGTCTTTTGCGCAGAGCGAAGACCGTCCGGTTGACGAAGTGATCGCGCGCGTCAATACCGGCGTGATTATGCGTTCGACGTTTGAAGCCGCCCAGAAAGAACAACTCGAACAGATGAAAAACGCCGGGTTGAAAGGCGCGGAACTGGAAAAGAAATTCAACGAAATCAAACCGCGCATTCTGGACGAATTGATTCACACGCAATTGCTGGCGCAACGCGCCAAAGACCTTTCGATCAACGTCGAACCACAGGTCAACCAGCAATTTCTGCGAATGATGAAGGAAAACAATTGCGAATCGAAACAATGCCTGGAACAGAAAATGCGCGAAGCCGGGTTCGATATTGAAGATGTGACGCGATTGTTGACCGAAAACTTTTCCCGCGAAGCCGTCTTGTACACGGAAATTCAGCAGAAGATTTATCGCAATCTGACCGAGAAGGAAAAACGCGACGCCTACGAAAAAAACAAGGAGTTCTTCACCATTCCGGGGGAAGTGACGCTCAGTCGTATTTTTGTCGCTTTCGGCAAAGACCAGAATCAGGCGTTGTTGCGCGCCAAAGACATCGTGATGCAAGCGCGCGGCGGCGCAATTGAATTTTCTGCGTTGGGCGAACGCGTTTCCGAAGACGAGCTTTGCAAAAAGCAAAAGTGCAAACTCGGCCCGGCCATCAAACTCAGCGAACTTGCGCCGGAAGTGAAAGCCGCCGTTGAGAAAGCCGCCGCCGGAACCGTCACTGATCCGGTCAAACTGGAAAACGGGTATTACATTTTCCGCGTTGATGAACGGAAAGAACCTCAGGCGCAGCCGTTTGAAGATGAATCGGTGCAGCAGCGAATCGCCGGGTATCTGGTCGGGCAACAATCCGAAAAACAGATCGAAGCGTATCTGGCCAGATTGCGCGAAGACGCGTTTATCGAAATTTCGCCGGAGTTTCAGTTTGAAGGCAGTCTGGTGAAATCGGCTCAGATCAAACGAGTCGCTTATTCGGAAGAAAACGAAAAAACTCGCAAGAAGCGGGAAAAAGAAGAAAAGAAGAAAGCTGAAGAAGCCAAAAAAGCTGCTGCCACAACGGCCAAAGACGGCTCTAACAAGCCTTAAAAGCAAATGCGGTACAAGTTGGGAATTTGGAGATGGGAGATGGGAGGATGGCCCGCTTGACGGTCTGACTTCTATCTCCCAACCCTTCGGTTCCCGATCAGCCTGCAGGTGACGTATGGAAAAAATCTTCGTCCGCGATTTCACACCCAATCAAAACATCAGCACCACATTTTTGGTCAAATCCAAAGAGCTGCGCGCCAAAAAAACCGGCGGCCAGTTTGCAATGCTCACGTTTGCCGACCGAACCGGGGACATTTCCGGCCAGTGGTGGGATGGGTTTGAAGACACGATTGATACTTTTGACAAAGACGACATCGTGTTCGTGCGCGGACTGGTCAACATGTATCGCAACCATTTGCAGATTCAGATTCACCGCATGCGCCCCTGCCAACCGCATGAGGTTGACCTGACGCATTATTTCCCGACGACCCGATTCGATGTCGAAGCGATGTTCGCGGAATTGCTGGGCATCATCCGCGGCTTTCAAAATCCTTTCTTGCGGCAACTGCTGGAAAACATTTTTGCCAACGAAGAAACTGCGCAGAAATTCAAACGCGCTCCGGCGGCCAAAACCATGCATCATCCGTATCTGGGCGGATTGCTGGAACACACCTTGTCGCTGGTCAAGCTGGCGAAAAAAGTCGGCCAGCATTACGACGGCATTGATCTGGATTTGCTGCAAACCGGAGCCGTGCTCCACGATTTTGGCAAGATTGACGAATTGAGTTACGACCGTGCCTTTGGCTACACCAACGAAGGCCAGATGATTGGCCATCTGGTGATGGAAACGATCATGGTTTCCGATCACATCAAACAAATTGATGGGTTCCCGGACGAATTGCGTCGCCATTTGTTGCATCTATTGCTGGCGCATCATGGAAAACTGGAATATGGATCGCCGAAACTTCCCAGCACGCCCGAAGCGTTGATGCTGGCGTACCTGGACGATCTGGATTCCAAAGTCGAAGCGATGCAACGATTGATTGCCGAACCGCACTCGACTGGCGATTGGTCGCGCATTTCGCCGATGTTCGAGCGCCCCATTTATCGTGTCCGCACCAACGCAGCTCCGGCGACAGATCAACCGGCGGCTGAACCGGCTGAATCAACCTCCGTTTCTGCCCAGGCTTCTGTTGCTGCTGCCAATGCACGACCGGAAACATCCGCCGCTCCGCCGCGCAAACCCAATGTTCGGTCCAACAGTTTCAACACGCCGTTTGAAGCGTTGGCCGATCTGGTGAAATCCGAATAATCGTTCGACGGCGAAACTTGATCCTTTGCCGTCGTTCGTGCAAATTTCCGTCTTCAAGAACCACCCGAATCATTACAAGCGATTATCAGGAGGCGAAATCAAATCATGATTTCAGGAATTCTTCTGGCTGCCGGAGAATCAAAACGAATGCAGCCCGATTTCAAACCGTTGCTCAAATGGGGCAGGCGCACAGTGATTGGCGAGTGCGTGTATCAAATGCGAAATTCGCAACTGGCCGACATCTTTGTGGTGCTTGGTCATCGTGAAGCCGATGTTCGCGCGCGACTGGCCGGAACCGGCGTGCAGTTCGTCGTCAACGAAGATTACGCCAATGGCATGTTGTCGTCGGTCAAAACCGGTCTGGCGATGATTGGGCCAAACACCGATGCCGTGCTGATCGCGCTGGTGGATCAGCCCATGGTCAAATCCAGCGTCATCAACGCACTGATTGACGCGTATGGCGACGGCAGCAAAGGCATCATCATTCCGACTTACCAGGGCAAACACGGCCATCCGATCATCGTCAGCTACAGTTATTTCGACGAAATCATGCAGCTTGACGAAGCGAATCCCGAAGGGTTGCGCGCGTTCATCAACGCCCACAAAAATGACTGGCTGGAAGTGCCGGTCGAAACGTCCGCGGTGATCGAAGATATTGACGTGCCGGAACAATACCAGCGATTGAGCCGGCAAGCCGCGCCGCTGTACGAACATCACAATTGGCATCCGTAAATTATGGCTTACGCAGACTTACGCGAATTCATTCGAGCTTTAGACAAGCACGGCGAACTCAAGCGAATCAAAGTTCCGGTTTCCAGCGATCAGGAAATCACGGAAATTACAGACCGTGTTTCCAAATCCAAAGACAATAACAAAGCGCTGCTGTTTGAAAACGTAGATGGCGGCAAGATTCCCGTTCTGATCAACGCGCTCGGCAGCGAACGGCGCATGGAACTGGCGCTGGAAGTCAACAGCGTGGACGAAGTCGCGCAGCGATTGACCGACTGGCTGGATTTCAAATCTCCCGAAGGCTTGCTGGAAAAGGTCAAGATGCTGCCGAAACTGGCCGAGCTTGGGAAATACTTTCCGCGCGAAGTGAAATCCGGCCCGTGCCAGGAAGTCATCAAACGCCAAGGCGAATTTTCGCTGCTGGATTTTCCAATCCTGAAATGCTGGGAACTGGACGGCGGGCGATACATCACCTTTCCGATGGTGTTCACCAAAAATCCGCGCTCGGGCAAACGCAATTGCGGCATGTATCGCATGCAGGTGTACGACGAAACGACCACAGGCATGCACTGGCAATTGCATAAACACGGCGCGGCGCATCATCGAGACCTGGAAAAACGCGGCGCACAGCGCATGGAAGTCGCCGTCGCCATCGGAGCCGAACCGATCACGAACTTTGCCGCGACGTTGCCGCTGCCGGATGATCTGGACGAAATGATTTTCGCCAGCTTTCTGCGCGAAAAGCCGATTGAGATGGTCAAATGCGTTTCGGTGGATTTGGAAGTTCCAGCGACCGCCGAAATCGTTCTGGAAGGGTACGTTGACCCGGCAGAGCGCCGCATCGAAGGGCCGTTTGGCGATCACACGGGCTTTTACACGCTGGAAGAACCATATCCGGTTTTCCATGTGACAACGGTCACGCATCGCAAAAACCCGATTTATCAAACGACGATTGTCGGGCGACCTCCGATGGAAGATTGCTGGATGGGACGCGCGATCATTCGCGTCACGTTGCCGGTGCTGAAACGTCAAATGCCGGAAATCGTGGACATGAATTTGCCGTTCGAAGGCGTCTTTCACAATTTGATGCTGGTTTCGATTCGCAAACAATATCCCGGCCACGCGCGGAAAATCATGAACGCCATTTGGGGAATGGGGCAGGCGATGTTCACCAAATGCATCATCGTGGTGGACGAAGACGTCAACGTGCAGGACCCGTCCGAAGTCGCGTGGAAAGTATTGAATAATATTGACCCTGAACGCGATATACAGTTCACGATGGGGCCGATTGACGTGCTGGATCATGCGTCGCGGTTCCAGGGCTACGGGTCAAAAATGGGCGTGGACGGCACGCGCAAATGGAAAAACGAAGGTTTTGATCGCCTGTGGCCGAAAGAAAACAACACCAGCGAAGACGTGAAACGCTTGGTGGATGCGAAATGGAAAAAGCTCGGATTGTGATCCGGCTTCAGCAAAAAGAGGGAGTTGTTATGAAATCCTTGTTGTTGGTTGTGTGTGCAGTGGCGTTGCTGTTGGTTGGTTCGACTGCGGTACAGGCTCAGAAACCCGAAAAGACAAAACCAAAAAAAGAAATCGCCACGTTGGCCGGCGGCTGTTTCTGGTGTCTGGAAGCCGTGTATGTCGAATTGAAGGGCGTGGACAAGGTTGTGTCTGGATATTCCGGCGGCACCGTCGCCAATCCGACCTACAAACAAGTGACTACGGGAACCACCGGGCATGCCGAAGTTGTCCAGATCACCTTTGATCCGCAAATCATCACGTATAAGGAATTGCTGGAAGTCTTTTTCACCATCCACGATCCGACTTCGCTGAACCGGCAAGGCGCTGACATTGGTACGCAATATCGTTCGGCGATTTATTACCATTCGCCGGAACAACAGGCGACCGCTGAAAAAGTCATCGCCGACCTGACGGCGGCCCAAATCTGGAAAAACAAGATCGTCACCGAAGTGACGAAGCTCGACGTGTTTTACAAAGCAGAGGATTATCACCAGAACTATTACGCGCTGAATCCCGATCAGGCGTACTGCCGGATGGTGATCGAACCGAAAGTCCTCAAGTTCCGCAAACAGTTTTTGCCGAAACTGAAAAAGCAATAAACGGCGATCATCGCCGTCCAACTTTGCGAGGCTGACATGCGAAAGAACCTGTTTTTTGTTTGCGTGATCATTGCAGCTTCACTGATGGCGTCATCAGCCAAGACTGCCAAACCTGAAATTCAACACCTTACACTCGCCTGGGCGGATGAATTCGATGGGCCAGCCGGAACCGCGCCCGATCCGGCCAAATGGGGATATGACCTGGGAATCGGCCCCGGTCGCGATGGTTGGGGCAACCAGGAGCTTCAGACCTACACCAACCGAACTGCCAATGCCTCTCTCGACGGCGAAGGCCACTTGCTCATCAAAGCCATACGGGAAAACTTTACCGGCGCGGACGGCTTTGGCCGAGCTTACACATCAGCCAGGTTGGTAACTCGCGGCAAATTCGAACCGACTTACGGGCGCATCGAAGCCCGGATCAAGGTTCCTTTTGGACAGGGAATCTGGCCTGCGTTTTGGATGTTGGGCAGCAATATCAGTTCGGTCGGCTGGCCTGCTTGCGGCGAAATTGATGTGATGGAGCACATCGGGCGCGAACCTTCGACAGTGTACGGCACTTTGCACGGGCCGGGATTTTCCGGCGCTCAAGGACTGAGCGATTCGTTCACCTTGCTGGAAGGCAAAAAGTTCGCCGATGACTTTCACGTCTTCGAAGTCGAATGGAATCCGCGCGACATCAGCTTTTATGTGGACGGGCTGCATTACCACACGCGCAAAGCGCCGGAATTCACCGGCAATCGCCAATGGGTGTTCGATCATCCGCATTACTTGTTGCTGAACCTCGCTGTCGGGGGAAATTGGCCGGGCTATCCGGACGCAACCACTGTTTTTCCGCAAACAATGATGGTGGATTACGTGCGGGTGTATTCGGATTTACGAGCGCCGATCAAACGAATTCGGTAAAGGAAGTTCCAATTACAATTTCAGCAAATGTTCGCGCAGTACGCGGCCTTGCAGGCGGCTGATGTTAAGTTGCTGCCCGTTGCTCAAGGTGGCGATGTATGTTCCTCCCGGCATGGGGCTGACGCGGCGCAACATTTCCAAATTGGCCAACGCGCCGCGCCCCAGGCGGACGAACTGCACAGGATTTAACCGAAGCTCCAAATCCTTCAGCCGATAAGCAATCGTATATGTTTCGTTGTTCGTCGTGGTCAGCCGCAGCAGTTCGCCTTCGGCTACGATGGAGGCAATTTCCTTGACCGGAACAATCAAAATCTCGTCTTTCACGCGCACAGGGATGCGTTCCAGTAAAGCCGGGCGCGTGGTTTCTTCATACAAAGCGGCGGCGGCATCCACACGTGTCGCGGCTTCCATTCGCAAATCAGCGCGTTCCAAACGTTCCTGTGCGCGGGTCAGTGCATCGCGCAAACGAATTTTATCCACTGGCTTCAGCAAATAATCCACCGCATTCAGTTCGAAGGCGCGCACGGCAAATTCGTCATACGCCGTAACAAACGCCACCAACGGCAAGCGACTTTTTTTCAGCAATCTGACCACGCTTAACCCGTCAATTTCCGGCATCTGCAAATCCAGCAGCGCCAGATCAGGCTTTTCACGTTCGATTAATTCGATGGCATCCGCGCCATTTTCCGCTTCACCAACCAATTTGACGTCTTCAAAACTGCGCAGGATGGCGGCCAAAAACGACCGCGCCGGGCGTTCATCGTCGGCAATCACCACTCGCAACAAATTACTATTCATCGGTTCGCTCCCGGGTTTGGCTTTAGCTTGCGCTCAAGGCGCAATGTAATTCGGGCAGGCAAACCCGGCGACAGGAACTGCACAAATTGCACGATCAGCAAGGTGAATGGTTGCTTTTTGGCGGCCAATGGCCGAAGCCGAAACCGGGATGCTGGGTGCCATTTCCAAAAACTCCAGATTCTGTTCACCGAACCGAACAGCCCACTGGATGGAAAATAGCGACTACTCATAAAAAAGAGATCGCCCAGGTTTGGAAGCGATCAATAAGATGGCGCTTCTTGAATTCGCACCAACAACTGCTGGGAAACCGCATGACAACAAGCTTTCGGAGGACTGCTGATGCTTGAAGCCGTCAATCTATCCAAACATTACAACGGCAATGCCGCGCTGGATGCGCTGAATCTGAAAATCGAACCGGGCGAGGTGTTTTGCCTGCTCGGCGCGAACGGCGCGGGCAAAACCACGACCATCAATCTGTTTTTGAATTTCATCGAACCCACCAGCGGCACGGCCAAAATCAACAATCTGGATGTCACGGCGCAACCGCTCGAAAC
>JAEUQP010000177.1 GCA_016789645.1 Acidobacteriota bacterium
GGATCAGGCAGCGTGTGAAAATCTTTCCCGGCGGGAATGAATCCGGCATAGCTCGCCAGATTATCAGCGCCCTGATTCAAGGCGGCATAGCGCATCATATCTACGATGCCTCGATGTAATTGCAACCCCGTGCGGTCGAGGTATTTTCGTTCCCTGACGCCGATTAGATCAGGCGTTTGTGCGGGCTGGTCAGGACTCGTGCGATGCCGCGCCAGCACGCCGGGCGGAATCGCTTCATGCACGGCGGCAATGTCTTCCACCGTCATTTTGCTGAGTTTTGTTTCCAGCTTTGGTTCCACCCAGGGCGTGTTGAAGAGTAATTGTTCCAGTATGCGCGCCCCTTCGACCTGCCCGGGTGCTGTGCGGTAATCCTCCGCATACGCACGATCAAAGGGGAAATTTCCCTGCGCCCCTTTGATGACGTTGCCATCTGGCATCACACGCGTATGACACATCGCACAGGACAGCATCCCAATCCCAATCTTGCCTTTTTCAGTGATCACATAACGATAGAAAGGTAGCACCCCGTCTTTGGTAAGAGGCGCACGAGTTCGTTCGTACCAGCCTGGCTCACGCAGGTAAAGGTCGTTTGGGTTCTCTCTGATACCGATACTTCCTGTGTCAATGGGGGCGTCAAAAACCAACTCGCCCGCTTTGATCCAATCCGCTTCGGTCTTGAGCTTGCTGGCGTCAAAGATGATTTGCGGCTCCTGTTGTTTCAGCCATTCCAGATAACCGGGCGGCTCTTTGCCGGGTGCATAAATCGGATATGTCTTGTAAATGTTCCTGACTGGAATCTGGTAGTAATACTCCGCGCT
Organism: Acidobacteriota bacterium; assembly: GCA_016789645.1. Classification (GTDB taxonomy): domain Bacteria; phylum Acidobacteriota; class Blastocatellia; order RBC074; family RBC074; genus RBC074. Next base: position 819 of record JAEUQP010000177.1, read on the forward strand.
GATGTGTTTGGGTGAACCAGTCGGATCAGCCAGCGGGACTTCGACTGCTGCCATCTCGGCGTCAACCCAGGTTCTGGGAATGTTGGGCCGCCAGGTTTGTTGTGGTTTCTGCGCGTGGCTTTGATGACCAAACAGCGCAAAGCCACCAAGCAATAGAAAGGCCAGGCAATAGAATTTCAGGTTTTGATTTTTCATAGGAACTTCATCAGAAATTGATTGCGGAAAAGCGTTCGTGTCAATAGCCAGACTGTGATGGAGAGCAGCTCTTTAGATTGCGCTGTTTGAAGCCCGCAGGTCCAACGCCGAAACTGCCCTTGCTGTCGCGCGAGTCACTGACACCGGAAGCAGTTCAATTTATTTTCCCATCCTTGTTAAGCCTGAGAAACCGGGCGGCATTGTTGTAGAAGATGTCCCGCTTTTGTTCGGCGGTCAAGAAGGGCGCGGCTTCGATGGATTCAATCGCCTTTTCAATGGCCTGCGGCCAGACCATCTGATCGGAACCAAACATGACGCGCCTGCCAAACCCTGCCTCAATCAGTCGTTGCAGGTAGCGATAAAATTCGGCGCGAGGAAACGCATAAACAATGATTCCGACATCCACATAAAGCTGGGGATGGGCGTAAAGCATCGCCACCATATCGTCAATCATCGGCCAGCCCGCGTGCATCACATAGACGCGAAGTTTTGGGTGACGCATCAATGGTTCTTCAAGTGAAAGCGGGCTGTGCATGCGGGCACGATAGTTCTTTGTTTCAGGGCCGAAGTAGGCTACGCCTGGCGGGCCAGGGCCAATATGAATTCCGATGGGAATATCCAACTCTTCGGCCAGCCCAAGGTATGGTTCATAGGCAGGATCATCAGGTGTCACTCCCCTATATTGGTCGCCCATTTCGCCAAAGACGGCAATCTTTCCTTCCTTTACCCACTGGCGCAGCTTTTCTACCGGCACCCCATCATTCACATTGAACGAAAGGGCGGGAATGATTCTGTCGGGTTTCGACTGTTTCCATTTTTCCACCACGTCCAATTCGCCACTGGCGACCGCCACGATGTTTCGGCGTTCCAGAATGTCGAGCGATTGCGTCATCAATTCCTGATCTGTCATGGGCGACCAGAGTGGTTTTTTGCAAACAGGTTTCTTGAGGAAGGTCATCACATAATCCAACGATGGCGCACGCGGATCACGATCTGGCCAATAAGGAAACGGGGCGCAAATGGCGATGGGGGGAGGTCCTTGCGCATTTGCTCTATCGGCGTGCAAATGCATGTCAATGATGGGAAGCAGTTTTTTGGCGAGCGGCTTTTGGGGCGGCTGCGCTGAAAGAGTAGCAACCAGCAAACCGAAAGCTGTCAGGGTTGTTATCAGTATTTTCATGAATCCTCACTTGCTAGATGGGGTTAAGACGTTGCCCAACGTAACGTCAGTGGTGTCCGGATGAGCAAGTAGTTTACAGCCAGTCTTTCTTGAGCCGTAGCTCTTCGATTCGGTAAGCGTGCTGCATTTCGTGCAGTAACAGTTGCCGAAACATAATCCAGACCGAGTAATGGCTGAACTCTGGATGTAACGCCGTGCGCTGCCAATCGGCTGCAGTAAGCTGCTGCAACCGTTCGACGAGGCGCGCGCGTTCGCGCACATAGAAGGCCAGCGCTTCATCCAGATCAACGTTGAGCAATGCGCCCGCTTCTTCTTCTGGCGAAGGAAACATCGGTGTGATGCAAGGCGATGGATCAGAAAGCATCAACTCCAACCGCGCGAGGTAAGGCGTATCAGCGGTCGTGATGTGGCAGGCGTGTTCGTGCGCAGACCATTTATTCGGACTAGGGCGACGCTTCAGATATTGCGGCGGGACTTCGCGCACGAGACCAATGATGATTTCAGGCGCGCCCGCTAAGGCTGCAATCAGGGTTTGCGGGTGATTCATCATCTCAGTTGCGCCCTCACGGCTTGGGGGCGGCGTTGAAGCAATACATCGTACTCCGTGTCCGCACATAAATCCGCCCATTGCTCAGGGCAGGCGTCGCACTGATTTCATCGCCCATTTCGTTGACGGAAAGCACTTCCCATTCCGCGCCCGCTTTGAGAACGGTGATTTTGCCTTCGGTATTGGCGAGAAACACTTTGCCATCGGCGGCAACAGGTGAGGCGTAATATTCGCCCAATGCGTTGGGACTGCGGCCCTGTTTGAGCATTTTGCCCGTCGCGGGATCAAGGGAAGTGATGATGCCGCCGCTTTTCACCATGTAATACACGCCTTGATACAGCAGTGGCGCAGAAATGTAGGGAAGATTTTTCTGCACACGCCAGCGAACAGCACTGGCCGCAAGTTGCCCGCGCGCGTTGCCTGGACGCACGGCAATCGCGCCCCATTCGCCCAAGCCGTAGCCGCGCGCCTTCTCCCATTCCGCCGCGACGATCATTTTGTCATCGTTTTCATCAATCCAGCCGAAGTGTTCTCCCATCTCATCACCGCGAAATTCTTCCAGCGACAGCCGTCCATCCTTGTCCTTGTCGTATTTCGCCAGGGTCGCGGCAAAGGTCGCCAGCATCGGCTCATTGCTGCCCGATGTGGAAACCATTAGCGTATCGCCGTGCGCCAATGGCACCCCCATTGAGCCATCGGATGCCAGCGGCATCCACCAGCGGCTGACACCGGAAGTTAGGTCATAAGCGTCCAGACGTGTGGAGCCAAGTACGATCAGATCTGCGCGATTCGCCTCTGGTCGAAAGATGATCGGTGTTGACCAGCCAATTGAAGCGCTCGCTCGGTCGGTCTTCCAGCGCAAACGCCCGGTTGCGCGGTCAAGCGCGATCACAAACGACCCCGACACCTGATCGCAAACCAGCACAACCAAGCCCCCGGCGATGATCGGCGAACCCGACATGCCATAGAAGTTTTTGAAAGGGCCGAGCCCGTAACGCCACCGCTCCTTTCCACTGTTGTCATACGAGATCAAACCCAGTTCAGGGAAGAACGCAACGACGCCGCTTGCATCAGCGGCGGGCGTAGGCGACGCCGGATCGTTGGCTTTGTAGGCGCCCTGCACTCGTTCGCGCTTTACGTCCCGCCGCCACAACTCGCGGCCTGTGCGTGTGTCCAGGCAAAAAGTAATCAGGCGTTCGCCTTCGCTCGCCGTGCTGTAAAGCCGCGTGCCTACCACGATGGGCGATGACTGCCCGTAAGGGATCGTCGCCTTCCACGCCACGTTTTGGGTCGGTGAAAATTCGACGGGATACCCGGCGGACGAATCCACACCCGATCCGTTTGGCCCGCGAAACTGCGACCACTGCGCGTTGGCGCGACCACAGATGACGATGGTGACAAGCAGGACAAATAGACTCGTATGCTTTGATTTTCTGACCATTCGATTTTCTCCTATCTAATAACAAACCTGATTGGCGGCTCAATTAGCCTGTTTCCGCGCTCAGATTTTGCGGCGGATGGAATAGAGCTTGGTTTCTGTGCGCACCAACAATCGCTCGCCAACGATGGCGGGTGAGGCCAGTGCCATTTCGTCGAGCGCATTCACGTGCAGGAGCTTGAATGTTTCGCCTGCTGCGATGACGAAGGTTTGCCCTTCTTCACTCAAACAGAACAGCTTGCCGTTGTAAATCCAGGGCGAAGTGGTAAAGGCCGTCGCCGCTGGGTCAATGCGCGTCTTGTAAGTTTGCTTGCCGGTCTTTGCGTCAAAGCGCGTCAGGATGCCTGTTTCGGTCAGCGTGTAGATTCCGCCTTCATAGGCCACAGGCGTGGGCAGATAGGTTCCGCCGCGCGGCTGCGACCAGACGACATACTGATTTGCGCTTTCACCTTGGCTGAGCGAAATGTCGCCCGTAGCGCCGGGACGAAGCGCGAACAACGGCCCGCCACGGCCGGCGTTCAGGTAAAGCAGTCCGTCATAAGCGAACGGCATCGGAATCGGTATTTCTGAGATGCCTGAGATGCGCCACAACTCTTTTCCCGTCAGGTCGTAACTCACGCCTTCGCCCGGCCCTACCGTGACAATCTCGGTGCGCAGCGCGTGCTGCCAGATATACGGCGTCACCCACCCCGACTTTCGTCCCTTGGCGCCCATGTCCCGATTCGTGCGCCAGAGTTGTTTGCCCGTCTGTTTGTCGAAGGACGCAATGTATTGCTGCTTTTCGTTGTCGCTCATCACGATCAGTTGGTTCCCAACGAGCGCAGGCGAACTGCCAGTGCCGAAATCGTGATAGATCGGATTCGCTTCGAGCGGTGTCGTCCATACTTGTTTGCCTTTCAGGTCAAACGCCCACAGCCCCAGATTCCCCACGTAAACATACACGAGCTTGCCGTCGGTCACGGGACTCTCTGAGGTAAAGCTGTTCTTGCGATGACGACCGCCTGGCGGATGCCCAGTGAAAAATTCCTTCTGCCATTCGACCTTGCCGCTCTTCAGGTTCAGACAATAGAGAAAGTAATGGAGCTTCACTTCATTCGGCATTTCGAAGTCGCGTTCATTGAGACGATCTCGAATCTCCTGTGGCGAAAGTCCCTGTTTGCGCAGCTCTGCGCTGTATTCGTTGCTATATTCCGTTCCGATCTGTGGCGATTTTGATTTGCCTTCAGTGACGGCGCTCGTCAGGTAAATTTTGTCGCCTGTCACAATCGGCGAAGACCAACCACGACCGGGAATCGGCTGCATCCATTCGACGTTTTCCGTCTTCGACCAGCGCTCCGCCAGCCGCGCGTTCGTGGCGACAGGGTTTGATTCCGGCCCGCGAAACTGCGGCCAGGCGATGCTTTGGGCATGAACGGAAAGCGATGCGATGAGCTGCGCGCAGGCCAGTGTGACGAGGCCAATCACCTTGCGGATACTTTTCATTTCAGGACCAGATGTATTCATTGGGTTGCTCCCAGGTGTAGTTTGGTAACGGGCACAGTGCCTAACGACATAGTCACAGGATCGTGTCCGTTTTACCAAGGGATGGTCGTCCCGGTATTAGCAGGCTCTATCGCCAACGGCCAGCGCCATCACTGCCCAGCTTGTTGCCGCTGCTGAAATCTACTGATTTTTGCCGTATGAAAACGAACAGATTTGGTTTCGCCCACCGCTTTCGATGCCACTTTCGATTGTTGCCGCCGTGTCGAATGGAATTCTTTCCAGCACAACATCGCCAGATCAATCAGGGTAAATAAGAGACTGACCGAGACCAGCGCCATCAAGCAATACAATAATGGTAACAGCCATTCCACCCACGACGTCAGTTGCAACATTCGCCCAGACCATAATTCTTCGGCCATTATTTGGTTGTCCATCAGGTTGCTCCTTGGAAGAAATGTGGAGCAGGTTTCCCGGCCTGCTCTGGGTTTTTAGGATTCAAGTTGTTTCTCAGTTGGTAAACCGTGGGACATTCCGCACGTCCCTCATGCATCCTGATATTTATTTGGGTAAAACTGGCTGCGCTAAAGCGAGGGGTGCCCGCTCTGTGTAAAAGAAATCGTGTTCCTGGATAGCCGGGTTGCTTTTTTTCGTCAATCACAGGGGCGTTGCGGCTTTGCCGATCAATCCTTGATCCGCCAGGTACTCGCAAGCAATCGTCAGGCATTCGACGTCGAAATTGCGTTTGAAATGATCCTCGATTTCGGGGCCGGAAGTTGAATCAGTTGCCGCCAAAGCTATTTTGCCGCGTTGAGTGGAATCTTTTCTGCTCGTATGGCGGCGTGATATGCGAACGATGCCAGCACCATCGCGCATTGTTTCAAATCGTCCGGTTTGACGCGCTCGAACGTGTCCATGTTCGTGTGATGCGTGCGCACGTCGTAATCCACATAATCCTGCACGGGATTGAAGCCCGCCATTCCGGCGCGCGTGTAGCTCAGATGATCCGTGTTGCCGATGCCTTGCAGGATGTTTTTACGCGTGCCCAAATCCTTGAACGGCTCCAGCCACGCGTCAAAGATCGGCTTGACCAACGGATTGTTTTCCAGATACCAACCATAAATCGGCCCCGTGCCCGGATCGAGATTGAAATAGACGTTGAATTTGTCGCGCACCGCTTTGTTGGCATCGCCCGCCAGATACTTTTCGACGTACCGGCGCGAACCGTGCA
>JAEUQP010000223.1 GCA_016789645.1 Acidobacteriota bacterium
CATGACCAACAACGAACGCTTTTCGTGGGATGCCTATCGCCGCTTCATTCAATTGTTCGGCAAGATCGTGCTGGGCATTGATTCCGAAAAGTTCGAACACGTGTTTGACGGATACAAGAAACAACTGGGCGTGAAAGGCGACACCGACGTGGACGCCGAAACGCTGGCCAAAGTCGTCGCCGATTACAAAGCCATCGTCAAAAAAGAAACCGGAAACCCGTTCCCGACCGATCCGCTGGAACAGGTGAAATACGCGATCAAAGCCGTGTTCGCTTCGTGGAATGGCCGTCGCGCCAAAGATTACCGCCGCATCAATAAGATTGACGACAATCTGGGAACCGCCGTCAACGTGCAGACGATGGTCTTCGGCAACATGGGCGAAGATTCCGGCACGGGCGTGGCCTTTACGCGCGACGTTTCGACCGGCGAAAAAGTCCTGTACGGCGAATACCTGCAAAATGCGCAAGGCGAAGACGTGGTCGCCGGCATCCGCACGCCGAAGAAAATCGCGCAGCTCCACGAAGAAATGCCGGAGATGTACAACCAATTCGTCGAACTGGCCAACCGTCTGGAGCGTCATTACAAAGACGTGCAAGACATGGAATTCACCATCGAACGCGGCAAGCTGTACATGCTGCAAACCCGCAACGCCAAACGCACTGGCGCAGCCGCCGTACGCGTTGCCGTTGAGATGGTTGAAGAAGGCGTGATTGACAAAGCCACCGCCATTCAGCGCGTCGAACCGGCACAGCTCGATCAATTGCTGCACCCGATGATTGACCCGAAAGCCAGTTTGAACGTCATCGCCACGGGCTTGCCTGCGTCGCCCGGCGCAGCTTCGGGCACGGCTGTGTTCGATCCGGATGAAGCCGAAGAACTGGCCAAAGAAGGCAAAAAGGTCATTCTGGTCCGCACGGAAACTTCGCCGGAAGATTTCCACGGCATGGTTGCGGCGCAAGCGATCCTGACTTCGCGCGGCGGTATGACTTCGCACGCGGCAGTCGTCGCGCGCGGCATGGGCAAATGCTGCGTGGCGGGTTGCGATCAGGTGGTTGTGGATTACGCCAACCAGCAATTTACTGTTGGCGACATCACGGTCAAAAAAGGCGATTCGCTGACGCTGGACGGTTCGACGGGACGCGTCATTCTGGGCGAAGTTCCGCTGATCAAACCGGAAGTCAGCGGCCATTTCAAAACTCTGATGGAATGGGTCAACGAATATCGCAAGCTGGGCGTGCGCGCCAACGCCGACACGCCGCACGATTCTGAAGTCGCGCGCGGATTCGGCGCGGAAGGCATCGGCCTGTGCCGCACCGAGCACATGTTCTTTGAAGGCGACCGCATTGACAGCGTCCGCCAGATGATCCTGTCTTCGTCGGATTTCAAATCGCTGGAAGCGCAACTGGCGACAGCACGCGCCGAAGCTGAAAAGAACGGCTCGAAAGACGCCGCCAAGCGCGTCAAAGACCTGGAAAAGAAAATTGCCAAACCGGAACAGTTGTACAAAGGCGCTTTGGCCGCGCTGCTGGAATTGCAACGCGAAGATTTCGTCGGCATTTTCCGCGCGATGAATGGCTTCCCTGTGACGATCCGCACG
>JAEUQP010000311.1 GCA_016789645.1 Acidobacteriota bacterium
TTGGTCCAACCAGTGCGACCTGCCGGAATGAACGTCTCAAAGCGAGGCGTGATGCGCGGGAAGTTGTTTGAAATTGCGCTGCGTAATTGGCAACCGCCCGTCACCGAGTAGCTCAGCGCGTTTTCGGCGTCGTCGTAGAAGATGCCGAACAGCGTGCCCAGACTCGCGGCTCCGATGCCCAGGTTGCCGCCGATGCGGTTCAGGATCAGCAACGTGTCATTGCCATCCGCACGAGAACCGATGTTATCGAGCGCCACCGTGCGCGGAGTCCGGTTGTAGCTGACGCCGTCAAATCGCAACGTCGCGATCACCGAATTCTGGTCGCACATTTCAATGCCGCCCGCCAATTGCGAGAACGCAATCGCGCCCAGATTCGCCGCGTGGCCGGTGTTGAACTTCACGTACTCGTCGCCGATCAGGTAATTGAAGCTGGTCGGGCATCCGCGAACGCCGTCCACAGCCACCGCCACCAGATAACCGGTCGTGCCCGGATCCAGGTCAGACGCCAGGAAGCTGGCCGTCTGGCTTGCCGTCAAGCAGATGTAGCTGTCCGCCACCGCGCAACCTTCGGCCACAAAGAACAAGTGGACAAACGCCGGACGCGTCGAGTGAACGTTGGTGATATTGATGCGCGTGTTCTGTTTGGTCGGGTCGGTGCTGGACGTGTAAACGTTATAAACCAACACGGAACCGGCTTTCTGATCACTCGCTTCGGACGAAGTCGGGAAAATACCGCCAGGCCCAACCGTCGGACAATTCACCGTCAGACAAGATTGATCCTGTCCCGCGACCGGCAAATTGTTGGCTGTCGCCGTCACCGTAAAACAAGCCTGAGTTCCGGGAGTCGCGTTGTCAGCAATCTGACCCATCCACGAAACCCTCACCGTTTGGCCTGCGCCAAGCGATCCTGTCCAGCTAATGACATTCGCCAACACGATGACAGAACCGGTCTGATCCGCCGACGCTGTGTTCGGCAAATAGACGAAGTTGGACAACGCCGCCGAAACCGATACGTTCGCGGCGGCTCCGGTCGTGTTGGTTGCGGAGAAGGAATACTGGACCTTGTTACCGGGACCAATGCAAGATAAAGGTTCAGTCGATGTAATTCCCAAATTCAGCCGATTGACGGTCACATTGAAACTGCAGCTTGGACCCGCGGTCGTCGAACACGTCACCGTCGTCGTTCCAACGGCAAAGCTCGAACCCGAAGCCGGCGAACACGTCACCGTTCCGCATCCGGCATCCGCTGTCGGAGCGGGATACGTGACTGTCGCCGAAGTTCCCGACGTCCAGGCCACCTGGTTTGCCGGGCACGTGATTGTGCAGCAGCTTGGTTGATTCGGGGCGAAGATCGCAACAGCATACCCATTGGGAATGGAACCGGCAGTGTTGCAACTCGAAACGTTCAAGCCAATGGTTGCCGCCGCATTCTGGATGCCAGTAGTTGAACCGCCGCCGGTTTCCGGATTGCCCGGGCCAATCTGGTAAACGATTTCATTGCGTGTGTGGTAAAGGATGGCTTCCATATCCCAAGTCGCCCCATTGCCGCCGAAGTGTTCAACATTGTCCCACATGAAGACCGTGCAGGCTTCGGCACATCCACCGTAATCGTTTGGACGCGGGCAAGTGGCAAAGTATTGCACCTTGATGGAATTGTTTCCGTTGAGAATCAGATCGTCATGCAACGGATAAATGCGTGCTCCACCCCCTGTGCTGGGCACACTAGGCAACGGACAATCGTTGCTCAGGTCTGGACCATCATCGGTTTGGTCAGTCGAAATGTAGCCATTGGTCGTCGCGGCAACTGTGGTAACAGCCTGACCGTAGAAGCTGAAGGGAGCCTGCAACGTGTAGGGATAACCTTCGTCATCGCCAGAGCCGAGAACTGTTCCGGTTCCACTGATATCAATGAATTGATACGGAATTGGGTTGGCGCCCTGGTTATCGCGCCAGGTGTGGCCGAACGTATCCGGGCCGCCTGTGGCATTCGGAGCCGATTTGGCAGCGGCTTTGCTTGCGGCGCTTTGAGCGCCACGGCAAAGATTCCAGGCAGCAAGAGCGGCATCAAAAGACACTTTTTTGGTCTGGTTCACGCGATCAGCGGCGTATGCTTCTTTCGCCGCTTCCAGCGCCGCTAATTGTGAATCGCAATTGCTTTGCGCCTGGCTGGCGGGAGCAGAGAAAAGATTGGCCGTTGACGGAAGCAGGGACGCTGCTGCCAGCAGCGCGGCACAAATCGCCAACGAAAACATTATTCGTCTCGTGTGTGTAAGTTTGAGTGAGGGTCGCATCTGGAATTTCCTCCTGTAGTGTACGTGATCAAAAAGCAGTTCTCAGGTGAACCTGACAACCTGCTGCGGAAAATTCAGGCCGGAACTCTTCCGGTCTTACTTGGGTAGCTGGGTTGGCTTGGGCGTAAGCAATCGCAGCTAACTGAGGCGGAATGAACTCCGCATAAATTGTTCCCTCAAGGAAAAGCTAGAATTACTTTGAAATAAAGTTCGCAGAATCGTTATGAATTATGGTAGCCGCAAAAGGATTTTGATTTTTTGCCAGCGGAACGTCCAAGGGCAAATCGTGAAGTGTGAGGGACGTTCAAGGTGAAAACATCTTTTCGCTGACGGCGCGAATTCTCACACTCACGATTGAGGTCGTCAACTAAAATGGCGGCGGCGGCAAGAAAATTGGATCGAGTTCCAACCAGGGACGGCGGCACGGTTGGCGGCGTTGATATCGAGCCAGGTCTTCGGTCAGCATTTTTTGCAGCGCCGGAAAGTTGGAATCTCTGGCAGCGTCAACGGCAATCTGTTGCAATTTAACGGCCTGATCGAATTGGCCGGTTTCAGCAAACGCCATCGCTACTGTCTGGGCGAAGTTGGGATTGTTTTGATCCGTGAAAACCGATTGAACCAGAGCCATCGCTTGCTGGCCGTCACGAATGTTTGCATCGGGACAGGCGGAAAGCAGTCTGACCAGCACCTGCGCCACTTCCTTGTTGCCCGGCAGAGCGTTGAGTTCTTCTTTCAGTTTGGCCCGTGCTTCAGCGAATCGTCCAAGTTTGATTTGCGCCAGCGCCCACCGAAAATGCGCCATTCCGTGACGCGGATCAATCGCGATCGCTTTTGCATACGCGTTGGCAGCTTCTTCGTAGTTTCCGGTTCGCATCAATGCATCGGCCAGAAAAAAATTGGCCGATGCATTGCGGGGATCATTGGCGGCAGCGGCTCGGAAATGGTTGATGGCTGATTGGTCGTCGTGCAATTGAACCAACACCATGGCCAGATTGTAATGGGCTTTGGCGTTGTTCGGTTCCAGACGGACGGCTTCGGTTAACTGTTCGCGGGCTTCCTGGCGTTGGCCTAGCTGCGCAAACGTCGAACCCAGATTCAATCGTATGGTGGCGTCATTCGGGTCAGCGGCTACGGCCAGCCGAAATTCCTCGACGGCTTCCTTGTATCGCTGTGCTTGCACCAACTGGCCGCCAAGAATCAGGTGCGTTCGTGAGCCTGTCGCCAGCCCACGCAATTCGGCCATCAGCGGATCGTTTGCTCTGACAGTTCCGGTTCCACGTCTGGTCAGGGCTTCCTGTGCCTTGGCCAGGTTTCCTTGGCCGCGATAGGCCTGCGCCAAAGGATAAAACAATTCCGTCGCCGACGGAGAAAGGGCCAATGCGGCTTCCAGTTGTCGGCTGGCTGTTGCGTAATCGCGTTTGGCCAGAGCGATCTTTCCCAAGCCTGCGATGGCTGCAGCGTTCGAGCGATCCTTGCTGAGCGCTTCCTGAAACAATGGTTCAGCCAGTTCATCGAAGTTCTGTGCCTGATTGACCTCCGCCATTGCGACAATCGCCGGAACATAATCGGGCTGCAAACTCATGACCGCTCCGAAATTGGCGGCTGCCTGTTTCAAATCGTTGTTGTTCCTGTACAACCGACCCAGATAATGCGACCAGCGATAATCATTCGGCGCCAGCAGCTTTGCATTTTCATAACAAGCGATGGCCGGTTCCGTCAGATTGTACGAGTGATATAACTTGCCAGTCGTTCCAAAAGCCTCGCTTAACTCCTTGTCAGAAATGCCCGTTTTGGAAATGGCCTCGTTCAACAGTTTTTGCTGGCGGCGAAGCTGGTCTTGAGCGGCGCTTTCCAGGGATCCGAAATCTGGTTCGGGAATCGGTCGCAATTTGCGCGGGCTTGCGGTTTGACAGCCAGACACCAGCAAGCCGCCAACCGTTGCCAAACACAAGATTGAAATTGATAACAGGCGATTCATAACCAATACAGTTTGTTTACTTGGAAAGCAGGATGAGAAGACAGGTAGTCTATTGGTGTGTTCGGGTTGCGTCAATTTTCGTAGCCCGACAAAAACAAAGAGACGCAAAACCTTTGCGTCTCTTTGGAGTGATGTTGGGGTTGGGTAGAGATGCAAAATCGTGCGTCTCTACTGTCTGAGTTAGCAGCTCGGCGGGAAGACCGGGATGATGTAACTCATCTGGTTGTTCAGTGTCAGCGCGTGCAGGTTGTGGCCCTGGTTGAAGGCGCCTGCCGAACTGGCCGCGTTGTTGTTGAGGTTGATTGCCGCGCCCGTCATGCCGATGGCGCCCGTCTGGTTGTAGATTCGCAACCAGCCCGTGCGTCCAGCAGGAACAAACGTCTCGAACCGAGGCGTGATGCGCGGGAAGTTGTTTGAAATCACGTTGCGCAATTGACAACCGCCGGTCACCGAGAAGCTCAGCGCATTTTCGGCGTCGTCGTAGAAGATGCCGAACAGCGTGCCGAGACTTGCAGCGCCAATGCCCAAATTGCCGCCGATGCGGTTCAGAATCAGCATGGTGTCATTGCCATCTGCGCGCGACCCGATGTTGTCCAGCGCCAACACCGCCGGAGTCCGGTTGTAGCTGATGCCGTCAAAGTTCAACGTTGCCGTCACGGAGTTTTCGTTGCAGGCAGGCAAACCGCCAACCAATCCGGAAAACGCTACCGCTCCCAGATTCGCCGCGTGGCCGGTGCTGAACTTCACGTATTCATCGCCGATCAAACAATTGGCTGTAATCGGGCAGCCGCGCGCGTCAACTGCCACCGCGACCAGATACCCGGTTGTGCCCGGATCGAGATCGGATGCCAGGAAGCTGGCCGTCTGATTCGGGGTCAAGCAAAGGTAGCTGTCTGCCACGGCGCAACCTTCGGCTACAAAAAACAAATGCACGAATGCCGGACGCGACGGATCGGCGTTGGTGATGTTGATACGCGTGTTCTGTTTGGTGGGATCGGTTGATGATGTGTAGATGTTGTAAATCAGCACGGAACCAGCCTTTTGATCGCTCATTTCCGAATTGTAGGGATAGGGCAATCCGGGGCCTTTGGGCTGGCAATTGGTCGTCAGACAGGCTTGCAATGAACCCAGCACGGGCATGCCCAAATCCGCCGTCAACGTCGCGCAGACCGTTGTGCCCGGCGGAACGGCGTTGATCTGCGCCGAGTAACTGATGTTGACCACCTGATTGTTGGCCAGCGTGCCCGCCCAGGAAATTGTCGAAGCATTGACCACCGTGCATGTGCCAACATTGGCCGAACAGCTATTGGGAATAGCAATCAGGTTGGCTCCCAACGCAATGGTGGCAGACGAAGCTGCCTGCATTCCGCTGGTGTTGGTGAAGGTCGCCGTACCCGTGACAACATCGCCCGGGCCGGTGCAGCCGATGTCATTCAAGGCAACGGCTCCGGGAACGCGCATGACTGTGACCGTGAACGCGCAGGTGACCGGATTGACGCCCGCCGCTGCGCAAGTGACGGTCGTGGTGCCGACAGGGAAATTCGATCCCGAAGCCGGTGTGCAAGTCACCGTGCCGCATTGTCCGGTGGTGGTTGGTGCCGGGTAATTGACCACTGCCGACGAACCAAAGGTTTTGACTGTCTGATTGGCCGGGCAAGTAATGGCGCAAGTCTGCTGGCATCCATCGGAAGTCAGGAATTCCATTGCCCATCTGTTGAGCGTTCCAACATCACCTTCAGCATCATCGTTGATGGTCAGCGTCCAGGTCCCATTCGGGTTTTCGCCTCGGAACGCCGAGGTGGCTCCTTCCGGAACCAGGGCAAAAGCAACGACATTATTCGTAAAAACGAAATCCGTAACAGGGGTTCCAAAAACATCACCCCAGCCTGTTCCATTGAACACGTTGTCATTGTCATCACCATTGCCCGTTGAAATCGTGGTCATTGTTCCAGCGGGGGAAGTCAATGTGATGTTCAGATCGGCGTTGTAGGTGTGAGTGATGAATATCCCCAAGTCCAGGTTTACGATTCTGGTTGGAGAGCCTGAAATCGTGATGGTCGAAGTGATCGTGCCCAGATCAGGAATTGTCTGAACTGTATTGTTGCCTTGGTTGATTTTTGAGGTGGGCGGAGCAGAGGCCAATGCGCTGACTTGCAACGACCAACTGCTGAGCGTGCCCGTGTCTTGAGATGAATCGTCAGTGATTGTCAGAGTCCAGACTCCATTGGGATTTTCGCCCAGAAATGCCCCCAGGGCTTCTTCGACGATCAAAGGGGTGGCGACGGAGTTATTGATGTAGCCAAAATCCGTCGCTGCAGCTCCGGCCTGATCGTCCCACGTTGTGCCATTAAATACATTCGCATTACTGCCGCCGTTGTCGGTGGAAATCGTAACCACGGTTCCTTGAGGCGAAGTCAAGGTGATGTCCAGATCGGCATTAAAGCTATGGGAAATACCGGTAAATAAATTCAAGTCCCACAAATAGGGGTTGGCGCCTGCAATCGTGATCGTTGACGTGACGGTTGCCAGATCGGAAATTGCAACGGCTGTGGAGTTTGATCCGGTGACGGTTGTCAACGAACATCCAGTCGGCGCAGGCGGAATGATTGCTGGTGACGCACCTGTTTGTCCCGGTGATCCGTTGCCTTCCTTCGCGGGCAAATCACCGCCGAGGCTGTCGGAAATTTGTTTCAACTCCGCCTGTGCAGCAGTCAGCGCAGCCTGCTGTCCCGGCTGTGCTTTCAATTGCTTGATATCATTTTTCAATACTCGCATTCGGGCATGTTTTTGCGCTTTGGTGAGTTGTTGGGGGGCCGCACCGGCTTTGGCGGCGGCTCTCAGTTCCGGTTGGGCAGCGGCAGCGGGCGCGTTCGTAAAGGCCGAACGGACAGCTTTGGTTGAATAAGCGAATAAAGTTGGAGCTTGCCACCCTGCCATGAGCAATGACAACGCCAACGCGGAAAACAAAAGCGTACGAGAGGTGTGTGGGTGAAAGTTACGCATCGAGTTTCCTCCAAGGGAAAAAGTTAACTGTATAAGAGATTCGGAGAGTAACCATCTCTCCGGAAATGGAGATTGTGTTCTTTAGCGTCGTGCCAGTCACCAACCCTTGGGAGAGAGATGACGACAAGATTCACATTCGTCTTGTTTTACAGCTAAAGACGTACGAGGTTCGGATGAAAGGGACTTGTTTGGGACAAGAAAATGTTATGCCGACTGCTGATTCAACAGCGCCGAGGCCTGATCAATGAGGTGGCCTCTCGTTGTCATTGTGAAGAAAATCAGTTGTCGCACACATCGGAACAAAAACGCGCAAAGTATAAGCATGGCGTGGTGTCCGGTCAATTTATGGGGAGAAAACTACAAACGGCAGGAAAGATTCGGTATCAACTTCTTTTGCCCCGTTGCCGTCGGTTGCTGTCCGTCAGCAGGTTCAATTTGAGCGTTTTGCTTCGGATTTGCTCGTTGAGCCTGCGTCGCTGGCCATCGTCAGTGCAGACAGCAAGTTGTTCAGTCAACGATTCAATTTCTTTCCGAAGTTCGACTTCCTCGGGCAAACAGCGCGCGCTTTTCAACACGGAATAGCTCAGTCGCAACTCCGCAGGCGTCGCGAAATAGGCTTCCAGGTCAATCGGTTTGCCTTCGCCCGGCAGATTGTCGAATTCGCCAGCTTCCATGGCTTCGCGGATTTTCTCTTCAATCAATTTTCCAAACATAATCGGATTGTGCCATCATTCGCCGCCGCCAGGGAAGAACCAGGCAAGCCTTACAAGAAGAAACAGCAAGATAATGAACATTGATGGCGAAGCGATCCGGCCCAAGTACGAAGAGCTTGGGGTTGAAGAGTATTACTCGCAATTCGGCGCAGCGTATCGAAACCCGCATGAACCCGTCATCGCCGAAGTCTTGCGCGAAGCTGTTCGTCGCTGGAAACCGGATTTGACGCAGGTGTTAGACCTGGCCTGCGGCAGCGGCGAAGTAACGCTGGTTTTGCAGCAACTCGGTGCGCGGCAAATGGACGGCGTTGATCCATTCACGGGCGAAGCTTTTCGGGCGCGAACCGGCCAGCAGGCCGAAACCTTCAACTTTGAGCAAATCGCTGCGGGAGCCTTGGCGGGGCGGCAGTACTCGTTGATTGTGTGCAGCTTCGCCATGCACTTGATCGAAGAATCTTGGTTGCCGTCGTTGCTGTTTCAGCTTGGCGAAATTTCTGATTGCCTGTTGATCCTCACTCCGCACAAACGCCCGGAACTCAAACCCGAGTGGGGATGGACGCTCAACGATGAATTTGTATTCGAGCGAGTCCGCGCAAGGCTGTACCAAACTCAAACCAAACCGTAGACAAGATTCACGGAATTTTTCAGGATGGAGTGAATCCTGTTGAATCCTGTAAATCCTGTCAAAATTTTCCCGCTCAGGAGGAGATGATGCCCCCGATGTTCTTGTTACAAACCCAATTGGTGACGATTGATTACGTGGTGCTGGCGCTGTATTTCGCGATCATCTTTGCCATTGGCTGGTACTTTTCGCGCAAAGAGCGAACGACGACCGATTACTTTCTGGCTAGTCGTGACGTGGCCTGGTGGGCAATCGGCGCTTCGTTGTTTTCGTCGAACATTGGCAGCGAACATTTCATCGGCTTGGCGGGCAGCGGCGCTTCGACCGGTATGGCTCCGGGCAATTTTGAATGGCTGGCGTCGTTGATCGTCCTCTTGCTTGGCTGGGTGTTCGTGCCGTTTTATCTGCGATCGGGCGTATACACGATGCCGGAGTTTCTGGAACGACGCTACAACGGCGCTTGTCGAACGTATCTGGCGACGATTTCATTGATTGCCTATGTCTTCACTAAAATCGCGGTCGGCATTTTTGCGGGCGCGATTGTGCTCAAAGCCGTGCTTGGTTGGGGAATGTGGCAAAGCTCGCTGGCGCTGGTCATCGCTACGGGGATTTACACCATCGCCGGAGGAATGGCGGCGGTGATTTACACCGAAGTCATTCAAACCGTGATTCTGGTCGGCGGAGCGCTGGCATTGACGTTCATCGGCCTGGACAAGGTCGGCGGTTGGTCAGGATTGCAATCGTCGGTTCCGCCGGAATTTTTCAGCATGGTCAAATCGTCTGCGGACAAGGATTTTCCGTGGACGGGAATTTTCTTCGGCGCGCCGATTTTGGGCATCTGGTATTGGTGCACGGATCAGGTCATCGTGCAGCGCACGCTGGCGGCGAAAAACATTCAGCATGCTCAGGGCGGAACCGTGCTGGCCGGGTTTTTGAAAATCCTGCCGGTGTTTATGTTGGTTGTGCCGGGAATGATCGCTCGCGTGTTGTATCCGGCGGAAATGGCCGCGGATTCCAATTCGGCGTTTCCGCTGATGGTCACGAAGCTGATGCCCGCAGGGTTGCAAGGCGTGATGATCGCCGCGATGTTGGCGGCGCTGATGTCCAGTTTGAGCGCCGTGTTCAATTCCAGTTCGACCATTTTCACGATGGACTTTTACAAGAAGCTGCGCCCGGAAGCTTCGGAAAAACATCTGGTCAATGTGGGGCGGTTGGCGACGCTGGTGATGGTGGTGCTGGCGCTGTTGTGGATTCCGATGATGAGTCGCATCAGCAATCAGCTCTGGGTATATTTGCAGAGCGTGCAAGCGTACGTTTCGCCGCCGATTGCCGCCGTGTTTTTACTGGGTATTGCCTGGAAACGCATCAACGCTCAAGGCGCGCTGGCATCTTTGCTGGCCGGATTTGTGCTTGGAGCCAGCCGCTTCATTCTGGAAGTCGTCTACGCCGGGCAACCGCTCGACGGTTTTTTGAAGTTTTACGTCGGCATGAACTTCCTGCACTTCGCCGTGCTGATGTTTGTCATTTGTGTTGGCGTTTTGCTGGCGGTCAGTTTGGTGACGCCTGCGCCCGGTTCTGACAAAGTCGTCAACCTGACGTTTCAAACAACAATCGGTGAACAGGTTTCGACCGAGCGAAACAAATTGCCAGTTCTGTTTGCGTTTTTGTTGGTTGTAACGATTGTTGTGCTGTGGGTTTATTTTGCGTGAAACCGGTACGGAACCGGAAGCGGTAGCGACCGGATAGGTAGGTGTCGCACGCTTCAGTACGCAACCCGGTCGCTACTACTCCCGGTTCTGCACCAAGAATTGCGATGATGAATTTTCAGGATTTCAGACAGCAGTTTCGCCAGCTTTACAGCAATGAACCTCGGCTGTTTTCAGCGCCGGGGCGAGTCAATCTGATCGGCGAACACACCGATTACAACGACGGGTTTGTGTTGCCGATGGCGATTGACCGGCGAACGGTGGTGGCGATGGCTCCGCGCAACGACGGGCGCGTTCGTTGTCTTTCTACTGAATTTGACGAGCAAATCGAATTTGAATTGAAAGCTGATCTGAAACCGGCTCACGACTGGGCTAATCATGTTCGCGGCGTGGCGGCTTGTTTGCTGCGCGATGAATACAATCTGCGTGGCGCGGATTTGTTGATTGCCAGCGAGGTTCCGCTTGGCGCGGGGTTGAGCTCATCGGCGGCGTTGGAAATCGCCGTCGGATATGGATTGCTGAAACTGGCCGAACATTTAGTTGATCCGGTTCGGCTGGCCTTGGCTGCGCAAAAGGCCGAACACGAATTTGCCGGAACGCAATGCGGCGTGATGGATCAATTCATTGCCTGTCTGGCTCGCGAAGGCCACGCGCTGAAAATTGATTGCCGCACGTTGGAATACGAAGCCGTGCCGGTTGACCTCAGCGATGCGCGTGTGGTCGTCGTCAATTCGATGGTCAAACACGAACTGGCCAGCAGCGAATACAACCAACGTCGCGCCGAATGCGAAGAAGCTGTTCGCCGTTTGGCAGGGCATCTGCCCGGCATTCAATCCTTGCGCGATGTCGAACTGGAAGAGTTCGACCAATGGGCGGATGCGTTGCCAGAACCCATTCGCCGCCGAGCCAATCACGTCATCACCGAAAATGCCCGCACGCTGGCTGCCGTCGAAGCTTTGCAACTTGGCCAGCTTTCTCATTTCGGCAAACTGATGAAGGCTTCGCACGAAAGCCTTCGCGAAGATTATCAGGTCAGTTGCCGCGAACTGGATTTGCTGGTTGAAATCGCCGGACGGCACAGCGCCGTGTACGGAGCCAGAATGACCGGCGGCGGATTTGGCGGTTGCACCGTCAACCTGGTCAAAGCCGATGAGGTCGAAAGCTTCATGGCTGAAACTGCCGAAGCTTATCGTTGGGTGATTGGCATTCAGCCTGAAATTTACGTTTGCCAGGCTTCGGGAGCAGTTCGGGAAGAGAATCAGTGAGCGATAGAAAAACTTAAATATAACGTTTGCCACAATATACCGTTGCTTCTATAATGCCCGCCATCAATTAGTAGTGGCTGGAACACCATGCGCCCTGATCGTTCCTGCCACGTTGTGACCACTGATAAAAGTTCAATATGTCATTCTTACGAACATCAGCGAAACGCACGCTATCGTTTTTGGCTTGTTTGTTGGTCTGCGTAGCCTTGATTCGACCGGCCTTTGCTGATTCGATCACGTATCGGCAATTGCGTCAGGATCAGCAAGGCAGAGTTGGTGCAGTCGCCTCAACTCCCAAAGTTGCCCGTGCGACCGATCAGCAAGGACAAGCTCAGCAACAAGGGCAAACTTCACAAGGACAAGCCGGAACCGCACAGGAAAGTTCCACGCATCCGGAATTTGTTCGCTTGCCGGATGGGCGCATCGTTCGATACGGCCCCGGCATCATCTGCGATGAAAACTGCGTTGAGCCAATTGCTCCGGCGGCATTTCGCGGCCCCGGCCCGGCGTTGTGGTGGATCGTTCCGCCCATCGTAGCCGGTGGCGTACTTTGTGCCGTGTTGTGCCGACCGAGCGACGAATCCAATCCGCAACCATCGCCGACGATCATCATTCCTCAACCGACGGTGCAACCCACGGCGACGGTTCCCCCGGCCAGCCCAACGCCACCTGCGACTCCGCCGCCGACGGAAATTCCCGAACCCGGAACGATTGTCTTGCTCAGCGCAGGACTGGGAGCGCTGCTGGCTCGGAAGCGAATGGCGGCTCGAAAAAAAGATTTGTAGCCGGTTGCGATTCTCCATTTTCAGTTCAATAAAAGAGCCTGAGATTTTCATGAATCTCAGGCTCTTCGTTCGATGTGGTGCAGGCGATGCAACTCCGTGAGGGGGAGGGCGTTCAAAGGGTGGCAAGTTTTGCTGATGTGATCCAGCATAAGGTAAGGAGAAGGATGATTATGAGAAAAATTCTTTGTGCAGCCTTGTTGGGAATTGTCGTCGTTTCGGTTTCTGCTGGTGTGTTCGATTGGGAGCGCGCGGTGTCGCTTTATAAACAAGGGCAGTTCCGCGAAGCCATCGCCGAGTTTCAAAAAGTCCTATCCGAATTCCCGGATCACGCCGACAGTTGGAAATATGTCGGTCTTTCCTATTACCAGTTGAAAGAATATGCCTCCGCCATCGAGCCGCTGGAAAAAGCTCTGGAGCAGAAAAAGAA
>JAEUQP010000314.1 GCA_016789645.1 Acidobacteriota bacterium
GGTTTCGCCTGAACGGTGCGACGCAATCGCCGTGTAATTGTTCGTTCGCGCCAGTTCAATCGCGTCCAGCGTTTCGGTCAGCGTGCCAATTTGATTGACCTTGATCAGAATCGAATTGGCGACGACTTCTTCGATGCCGCGCTCCAGATACAGGGTATTGGTGACGAACAAGTCATCGCCGACCAACTGAACCGTATCGCCTAATTGTTCAGTGATTGCTCCCCAACCTTCCCAATCGTTTTCGGCCAGGCCGTCTTCGATGGAGATAATCGGATATTGCTTCACCCAGTTGACCCAGTAATCCACCATTTGCGCCGAAGTCAGTTTGCGCCCATCGGATTTTTTGAATACGTAATGGTCTTCGGTGAAAAATTCTGAACTAGCCGGGTCGAGTGCGATGGCGATTTCTTCACCTGCTTTGTAACCTGCGTCTTCGATGGCTTTCAGGATGACTTCAATCGCTTCGTCGTTGGATTTCAGGCTCGGAGCGAATCCGCCTTCATCACCGACAGCAGTTGAATAACCCCGCGATTTCAACACCCCTTTCAACGTGTGGAAGACTTCCGCGCCCCAGCGCAAAGCCTCAGCAAAAGTCGGCGCTCCCGCCGGAACGATCATGAATTCCTGAAAATCCACGTTATTGTCGGCGTGTGCGCCGCCGTTGATGATGTTCATCATCGGCGTCGGCAAGGTGCGCGCATTCGTTCCGCCGATGTAACGATAGAGCGGAATTTCCAACTCCGCCGCCGCCGCGCGCGCTGTCGCCAGCGAAACTGCCAAAATCGCATTTGCTCCGAGTTTGGATTTGTTTGGTGTGTCGTCCAGTTCGATCATCAAGCGGTCAATTTCCGCCTGATTGAATGCGTCTTTGTCCACCAGCGCATTGGCGATGTTCTTGTTGACGTTTTCTACGGCCAATTTGACGCCTTTGCCCAGGTAACGGAACTTGTCGCCGTCGCGCAATTCAACGGCTTCGTTTTCGCCGGTCGAAGCGCCCGAAGGCACAGCAGCTCGGCCAATGACTCCACTATCCAGCAACACTTCAGCCTCGACGGTCGGATTGCCACGCGAATCGAGGATTTCGCGAGCGTGAACCTTTTCGATCTGACTCATAATAAATGTATTTCTCCCTTGATTGATGTTTGGGGGAATCGCAGGTCGGCAGGTAGTGAGCAGTTTCCCGACTTCCGACTCCCAATTACCGACTACTCTTAAAAAACGTATTTCAATGCAAATTGAATCTGTCGTGGGCCAATCTGAGTATCTACGGACTGGCCGAAACTCGGGGCCTCCAGAATTCGCACCGGAACGCCGAAATGAGCGCGATTCCACAAATTGAAAGCTTCGGTGCGGAAGACCAGATAGTGGCTTCCGCCCAGTTGAATGTTTTTGACAATTGCCAGATCGGTTCGATTGATGCCGCTGGCGCGAAATGTATTGCGACCAATGCGCCCATTCGATCCCAACGGCGCCAGCAAATTGACCGAAGTCGTTCCCAACTGCAATTTCACCCGACGATCATCCAAGACCGTCAACCCATTCAAGGTATGCAGCCGGTCCGTCAGATTGCCATCCAGATTCACATCCAGACCAGTGTTGACAGTGAACGGTTGGCCGGTTTGAAACGTAACAAGCGACGCAAATTGCCACCCACCCAGAATCGCTCCTTTGGCCCCTTTCGCACTGTTAAAGCGATTGATAACCGGGATATTTCCGATAGTGCTGAGCGCAAACCGGTGGCGAATGTCGAAATTGGCGTTGCCGCGTTCCAATTGCAGTGCGCGGTCGTCTTGCGGCAAGACGAATGCGCCGGCAACATCGAACACATCGGAAACGTCGTCAATCGCGTGCGACCATGTGTAAGCCGCCGTCAATTGATAACCATTTGAAAACCGTTTGGTCGCTGTCGCTTGCAGTGAATGATAAATCGAAGCCGCCGACGAATCGAAGATCGTATACGCTCCCAGGTTGGGATTCGGTCGCTGATATTGTTGAGTGGCGAGATTGCTCAACGGCGGCAGCGCAATGGCGAGAATCGGATTGGAATTCAAGCCAAGCGGATCAATCGGCAAGGTGATCGAATTTTGCCCGCCATTGGGAGTTCGAAAACGCGTCAGCCGGACGCCTTTGGTGCCCACATAAGCAACATTCAGCAGGAAATCGTTGAACAGTTCGCGTTCGATTTGCAGGTTGTACTGCAGCGTATACGGCGAACGCAGATTGTTGTCCGGCAACGTGTAGGCCAATCCGCCGCCGGATGGCAACCGCGATCCATTGGAAATCGGGTTGGTGTTTGCCGGGTTGAATAACAAGCCCAGCACTTGGGGCAAGACGCCAGACGGCAACTGAATCGCATTGAGCTTGCCCGTCTGGATCAAGGGAAACCGGGTGACGTTCCCATTGGAATTGACGACATCAACGGGAATAAAGCCCGGGTTGTAAATTGCCAGCGTGCCGCTTTCGCCGGGAACGAAAAACAGTTGCTGGAAATACGCAAACGAACCGGCATCGGCGTTGAACGGCAGGAAGTTGGGAAACACGTTGCGTGATTGGCTGACCACGCTGCCCAGCGTCAGGTCATAATACGCCCCGATGCCTCCACGAATAGCCGTTTTGCCTGCCTGAGTCGAACTGCTGGCCAGCGGATCCCAGGCAAAGCCGATATGCCCGCCGAAATTGTTGCGATCAGGATCGAAGATGGAATTGCGTCCGTTGAACGTTTGCCGCAGGGAGTTGATCGTCGAAGTGTAGGAGTTCAGCAAAGCCTGATTGCTCAAAGTTTGACTACTGAGTCCCGCGCGAATGCTAAGCGAAGTGTCGGCGGTCGGCAGGTTGTTCAGCGCAAACGTGTTTTCAATGCGCGCGTTGACTTCGCGGGGAACAGTGTTCAGTTCATAGCGAGCGCCGTAATCCAGCGTGAACCCGCGTCTGGCTCGCCAATTATCATTGACGAAAAAATTCAATTGCCAAAGCCGCAAGCCAATTGCGGAATTGGGGGTGCCGATGGCCAGCGATTGAAAGATTCCGGTCGGGATTCCCAGGCTCGCCAAATCAGCGCCGCTGAAATAACCAGGCGTAGGGCCAAACTGGCTGATGTCCTGAAGCGGCGCTTGATCGAATAAACGAGTTAAATCCGGCGAACCGCCAAAGACGACTTGTGGACGATAATTGCGATTCAGGAAACTGTTGAGTTGGGTTCGGCGAATGTCGAATCCAAGCTTGTACGAATGTTCGGCTCGAAACAGGCTCAGCGTGTCGGCAACTTGAATGGTGTTGTTGGCGCGCGCTTGGGGGAATAAGTAAACGTCCAGTCCCAGCGGGCTGAACGGAGAAACGACCAGCTGGCCAATCGGACCAAGATTGCCTTCGGTCGTAAAGGAGGCGCTGCTTCGCGCGTAACTGACAAACTGCGGCGGCGGTTGGCCTTCTTCAGGCAGTGAACTCAGATTCAGCAGCCTTCGGGCGTTCAGCAAATAAGGTTCCTGCGGCAACAACCGCGAGGGTTGCAAATACGAATCGCGCAATTCGGAAAAGGTCAGTGCCGTTCGTCCGACGCTGGCTCGCAATTGGTTGGCGCGCGAGCCGGAAAACTGGCTGGACAAAAACAGTGACAGATTTTGTGTTCGTACGCTGGGAATCACGCCGGAAAACAGTGCTCCGCCAACGGTCGGAACCTGTTTTTCATCGTCAGTGAAATTATAACGAGCCGTAAATGCGTGTGTGGCCTGCGAAAACAAATTGAAGTTGTGATCCAGCTTGAGCGAAAAGATCGTTGCGTTGGCGTCCGCAGATAACACCTGGGTGTACGTGTTTTCGCCATACGGTCCAACCGGATTGTTAGGGAACGGAAACAGCGACATGACCGAATCGCCCGCAACGAAGGTCGGGAAAAAGGTTTGCCGGCGATTGAACCGGTCGGTCGCTCTGAACCCGGTTGCTCCGAATCCCAGAAAACCACGCTGCGCGACTGTCGGCACGGCGAAATGAGTTTCCTGCCGCGCTTTGATGTCCTGGTGTTCAAACGAGCCGAAAAAGAAAGTGCGTTCCTTCAAAATCGGAAAGCCGATCGTTCCGCCGCCTTGATTGCGTTGAAACTGATCCTTATCTTGCGATGGATTGGGCAAAACGACTTCCTGGCCATCCACTCGAACGGGCAAGCGGCGTGTGTTGGTCGGCTGGCCATTGACGTAGCTACCAATTGCCATTGCATCCAGGCGGTAGGGCTGAGCGTTTTTCGCCGAATAATCAAAAAAGTTTCGCGCGTTCAACGATGAATGATTGAAGAAGTCGTACAGCGTACCGTGAACCTGATTGGTGCCGGATTTGGAAACAGCGTTGACTTGAGACCCTACGCTGCGTCCATGTTCGGCGTCCCAAAGATGCGTGACGATCTGGATTTCCTTGACCGATTCAATGGATTGCGGAACCAGCGCGACAAAGCCTTGGCGGCGAACGCCCACATCTTCGTCGTTGTTATCCGAACCATCCACCGTGAAATTATTGGATCGCGCGCGCGCGCCATTGACTGAAAACTGTCCGGCTGTACCGATGCCTGCGCCAATGCCGGGACCGGCCAGGCCTTTGACTTGAGGCGGCGGCGCAACTCCGGCAGCGAGCGTCGCCAGATCGTCAAAGCTGCGAATGTTCGACAGCGGCAATAAGGCGACCATCTGAGTGTCGGCATTCGAGCGACGCGTGGAATCTGTCAGGTTAGCCAATTGTCCAGCATATTCTTCCTGGGCCACAGGCGCAGATTGCGGCAACGGAGTCGGTTGGGGAGTCGGTGTTTGCGCTGCGGCAATTGCGGGTGCCGGTTTGACTCCTTGAACCATTTGCGCGTCAGGCAGGTATTTGGTCAGGTCGTTCAATTTGACGGTGACAGCTTTTTGCGAAATTTCGTCTTCGTTGACCAGATAGTACCCTTCCTTGAACACCTCGACCTTGTAATTGCCCATCGGCACCAGCGGAAAACGATAATCGCCTTTGGAGTCAGTAAGCGTGGTTCGTTCAACACCAGTTTCCCGATTGGTCAGGCGAACGCGAACACCGGGAAGAGGGGGTCGTTGAGAAGACTCCGTTTGAGAGAATTTTTTTCCTGCCTCGCCAAGCACGACTTTCCCGGACACGCTGCCGGTAATGGTGTCGAACTTGGTGTGAGTTGGAGAGCTTTTGGCTAAAACCGGGAGCGCCGGAAGCGCAAGCTGAGTGGCGAGCAAGACAAACGAAAGAAAGAGGCTGACAAACTTTGACTTCGGCGACATAACTCCATACTCCGTGAATCGAAGGTTTATCATCATCCAGGGTGATAATCTAAAAGGGTAGTTCATTGCCAGAAGGCTGGCGCGGCAAACGAGCTGCTTCGACGGTCTTGATGTCGTCGCGCAACGTTTCAGTTTTCAATTCGTGAACGAGCAATTTGAAGTAGCCGGTATCTTAACTTGCCAGACTTCAATGTCAACCAAAGAATCGGCCAGCAGGGACCCGCGGAGAAAAGATAACAGGAGCATTATGAACAACATCGAACAAGCGATTGCATTGATACAACAATCTCGCCGGATCGTCGCCTTTTCCGGTGCAGGCATCAGCACAGAAGCCGGAATTCCCGATTTCCGCAGCCAGGGCGGATTGTGGGAAGACGCGGCG
>JAEUQP010000365.1 GCA_016789645.1 Acidobacteriota bacterium
CCCGGCACTGATCTGAGAATTAGAACGTCTGTCCGAATCGAATATGAATTGCGCCGCGTGGTTGTTGCAAAAACGCGCCGGGAACTCCCGGAACGGCATACGATGGCGGATTGAGCAAAAAGCCATAATCCACGCCCACAGGGCCCAGCGGAGTGTTGATGCGCAACCCCGCGCCGACCGTGTGCGACATGTTTTTCCATCGAATGTCGTTGATGCGCCGGAAAACATTACCTAAATCGTAAAAAGGCACAAGTCTTAATCGCTGGGTCAGCGGATAGCGCATTTCAAAATTGAAGACCGCCAGCGCGTCGCCGCCAATCGGAACCAGCGTCGGCAGTAAGAATCCTTGCCCCGGAGCCGGAGTTTGATTCGGATTGAACAACACGTCCTGCGGCCCGGCAGTTTCAAACCGGAAGCCGCGCAGCGTGGTGGCGCCGCCGGAAAAAAAGCGTTCGCTGATGGGCAATCGGCGTTCGCTGTCTTCGATGGAGCCGTTGTTGTTGCGGTCGGTCAACCGGAACGTGTCCGCCAACCCAATGCGCGCCGAAAAGGCGAACGTCGTATTGGCCAGCACCGACGTGTAGGGCGCGAAGGTGTGATACCTCTGAAATGTTCCGAAGAATTTGTTGAACGATTCGTTGCCGCCGAACATTTCCGACGCGATGGAATGGTCGGCGCTGATCAGTTGGCCGCGCGTCGGGTTCAGAATGTTGTCGCGCGAATCGCGCGTGAAGCCGATGGAGAACATGCCAAGTCGAATGGCTTGTTCGTTGCGCGTGATTTCTGTGTCGGGCAATCCGGTGGTGTTGAACAGTTTGGCGCGTTCCAAATTGTATCGGAATCGCAGCGAAACGCGGTCGTCGAGTTTGCGTTCCGTTTGAATGAACGCGGCGAATCGTTCCAGCCCGAAGGGTTGCCGGTTCGGCACGTTTTCCACCTGACCGTCGCGGAGTTGTCGCTGGCGCGTGAATGGCAGCAGATTGCCGTTGCGGTCGTAAAAAATCGAAATCGTCGTCGGCAAACGCCAACTGAAAGGACGCAAATCGGTGAACGACAATTGCGCGAATTGTTCGCGTTGGCTGGCGCGCAATCGCAAACTCAAGGCGTCCAGCGAACCGCCCAAATTCGTGTTGGCGATTTCCATCAATCCGCGCGCGCCGTCATCGGTCGAATACCCCAGACCGTAAACGAACAGCAGCGGCTTGGCTTCGGTCAGATTGATCTGAACTTTCTGCGCGGAACCGACCTTGCCGTTGGCATCCGCGATGGGAATCGCGCGAATGGCCACTTCGCGGAAAGCGTTGGTGGAATACAAATCGCGCTGCGTGCGCGCGATTTTGGCCGGCGTCAGCACATCGCCGGGTTTGAAATCGAAATACCGGCGAATCCAACCGGGACCGGTTTTGCTGATTCCTTTGATTTCGATGTTTTCGACGACGGCGCGCGATCCTTCCTCGATCCGATACACCAGCGCGACGCTGTCTTCGTCCAAGTCCAGAATTTGCAGTTCAGCGTCGGTGTCCAGGTATCCGCGTTCGGCGTAAAGCTGTTTGACCGCCTGAGCGCCCAACCGCGCGCGGGTCAACGAAAACGCTTCGTTCTTTTGGATCGGCACGACCTGGCGTAATTCGTTCGCCGTCAGAATCGTGTTGCCGCGAAACGTCACGTCGGCGATGTCGGATTGACTGCCTTCCTGTACGTCGAAGATGACGATCAAATCGTCGTTGTCGGGTTTGACGGCCAGTCGCGTATTGACGCGGGCATTGCGATACCCAACATCCACCAGATAGCGGCGAATATATTCTTCGTCGCTGCGCAGCCGCGAATCGCTGGTTAATCCGCGCACCGTTCCGCCAATGAACGGAATGTTTTCCAGGTAGGGAATTCCGCCGACTTTGCTTTCGACCTGAGATTGCAAATCGCCGCGAATGTCCTGCCAGCGAATCAACTTTGTGCCTTCGATGCGAATTTCCTTGAGGTCGTAAATCAGATTCGGCGTGATGTCGTAAGTCAGCGCCAACTCTTTGCCCGGAGCACAATCCGACGGATTGCAGCGCCAGGCAACGTTGGCAAAAAAGTATCCCTGTTCCTGCAAATATTCGGTCAATCGCCGCTCACCCAAACGCGCCAGCGAGCGGCTGAACCCTTGCGACATGACCGGCAACAATTCGCGTAACTTTTTGTTGTCCAGCTTCAGGTTGGGAACGGGACTGACTTTGACGTCTGCTGTCGGCAGTTTCGGGCGCGCATTCGCCCCGGTTGCCGCGATTGTATCGCGAAGCGTCGGGTCGGGAGCAGGCGCGATAAAGCCGAGCGAAAACCGTTGGCGTCCGCGCAATTCAATCGAAAACACGCCTTCCTGAACCCCTTGTCGCGCCGCGCTGCCGCCTTGCGTGTAAGTTGCCAATCCCGAAAACCGATTCGAAAACGTGTATTCCGCCAACGCCGTTTGATCCTGTTCGGTCGCCAGATTGGTGGAATAGCTCAGGTAAATGTTGCGCGACAGTTGCTGGCCTACGGTCAAGCGCGCCGCCGGGTTGGCGTTGGCGCGAATCACCGGATCAATCTGAAACCGGCTGAGTCCGAGCAATTGTTCGGTCGGTTTGGAAATGAACCCCGACGACAACAACGAAGCCGCCGCGCCGACGCCGGTGCGGAGCGGGTCCTGGCTGCCGATGGTTCCGGTTTCGGTTCGCCCGGTGGTAATCAGCGAAAGGATTTCATCGCGCGTCAGTAGCGGTTCGGAGCGCAATTTCAATTCGATGGCGTTCGTTTTGCCGGACATATCCAGGTAGACGCGATAACCGCTGATTTCGGATTCGGCCACCAGATTCAAGGACGGTTCGCCGCCGCCTTGGGGCAGTTCCAGATTGCCTTTGGTGATTTCGTATCGCTGGCCGCGAAACCGCACCGAACCGCTTTCGGTTTCAATGCGTCCCTCAGCATCCGGGTCGCTGAGCGTTCCGCCAACCGTGAATTTGGCCGAACCGACGGCGTTGATTTGTTCGCCGCGCACCAACAACGAATCGCGCGCTTCGACTTTCAACTCCAGCATGATCGGAGGAATGACGGATTGTTGTGAACTGCTGCCGCTGCCGCTGAATCCGCCGAAAGACAAATTGGCATTGCCGCCGCCGATCAAATTATCCAGATCAATGCGCGTTTCGTATTCGCCGAGCGGAACCAGAATCGTTCCCGCCAAGACCTGTTTTTCAGGCGTTCCGGTCAACGTCAGCGTGCCGTTCACCGTCGCGCTGAATTCGTCATAAAAGATTTCGGCGTTCGTCGCGCGAATGTCGAATTTCCAGTTGGCGGGACGCAATTGCGCCAGTTTCATGCCGCCGGTAATTTCCAGCGCGCCATCGTTGGCTTCGGCCTTGAAACTTTCGACGATCAGATCATCGCCGCTGAGTTTGATGCGGCCTCTGCCGTTGGAAACGAAAATCGGCAAATCGGCGGTGGACAGTCCAAAACCGGAAAATTCCACCAATCCGCCCAAGACAGGTTTTTCCGCTGTGCCGGTCAGCGTTCCGCCAATGTTGACCGTTCCAAACAACGCAACTCCTTCGGCCAGCGTGGGCAACCGATCCAGCGCGATTGAACCGTTCAGATCGAAATTCATGACGGCTTCGTTTTTCAATCCGATTGCGCCGCCCAGATTCAAATCCAGACCTTGGCCGGTGATGCGCGTGGCGGGCAATTTCAGTTGCGATTGGTCGAGCGTAATCGTCAACGGCGCGGCGATGGTGACGGGATTGTCCAGCACGTCCAGTTTAATGGCGGTCAACGTCAATCCCCCTTTGAGCAGATCGGCGGTCGCGTTGCCGGCTTCATCGGAGGTCATTCCTTCGACGCGCAATTTGCCGCTGATGACTCCGCGAAGTTGCGAACCAAGTTCCGGCGCAAACGTCGCAATCAGCGGGGTCAAATCCAGATCAACCAGATCGCTTTCCACAATCACCGGGCGACCGGGTTTTCGCAATTCAATGCTGGCTTTCAGCTTTTCGGGCTTGAACGATTTATCTTTTGTGACTTCAGCCAGAATGCCTGTCACCAATTCGGCGTCAATTCGTCCGCCGGGGCTGGTGTGCGCCGTCAATCGCAATTCGCCGGTATCGCGTCCATTGACGCGAACGTTTTTGCCGACCGCGGTCAATTCGACTTTGAACGTTTCCCAGTCGAGTTCCGGTTGTTTACGGGTTTGATCGGGTTTTTCGAGTTTGCCGACCACCTGGAAATTGGCATCGGCGAAGCCTTCGACTTTGGTGTCTTTCAGTTGGAACGATTCGGCCAAACTGTCCAGCGCGATTTGATCGGCTTTGCCCTGCGCCTGAAAAACGAAATCTTTCAGATGAAAACTGCCGGTCGCGACCAGATGCGTTTTCGGCAATTGCACTTCCAGCGGTTCCAACAACGCTTGCTGGCCGTCGAATTTCAACTCCGCCGTGGCCAGATTGACGGCCTGGCCGGAAATCGTGCCATCCACCAAACTGACTTTGGCTGTGCCGCGCAATGCTCCGGGCAAGCCGGTCAAACTGGTTTGGCCGGAAAGATCGCCAGCGATGAAATCGCCTGCGTCGGGCAATCCGGTGGCGGCCAGAATCGTATCCAGGCTGATTCGATTGATCGTCGCTTCCAGCGTTCCGGCTTCGGATTTCGGATCGAGCGGTGCGTACAAATCGAATTTCGCCGAACCGCCATTGAGCGCCGTAAGCGTTCCATTGACGATTCGCAGTTCGTCTTTCGATGCGGTGACTTTGCCAGACAAGGCTCCAATCAGCGCATCGCGCAATCCGACGGTTGCCGCGCTGACATCGCCCGCAACAATGGCTTGATCCAACTTGCCTGTGATGCGTCCGTCGAATTTCAAATCGCCCAAAAGCTGCGGTTCGTTTTCGACGATGAACGGACGAGCCTGTTCAATCGAACGCGCGATTTGAATCAACTCTTCCGATTGCGTCGAAACCAGTGCCACGCGCAAATCGGATTCGCCTTCGTAACTGAGCGTGCCGGTCGCTGTCATCTTGGTGGCGGCGGTGGCAAGTTGTGCCTGATCGAATTGAAACACTCCGCGATTGGCGGTGATGGCGACATCGCCGGTCAGAGGAATCGCGTCGCTGGATGGATCGGATTTGCCTTCAAAGTGCGCGGAGATTTTGCCGTCAATCGTTCGCGGATTCGCGCCGACGAAGCTCAGTTCCGCCGTGCCCGACGTTTTGCCGCTGATCGGCGAATCTTTCATCTTCCCCAAATTTCTGAATGCTGCCAGCGCGCTGGCCGTTTGGATGTCGGTGAAACTGCCTTTGACCTGCTGCGCTGCGCCTTTGGCCAATGGCAATGTGTATTCGGCTTCGGCGGTGCCGCCCAGCGCATTGGCTTTGATGGCGGTCAATGCCAATGCCGTGTTGTCGAATTCGGCGTTGGCGGAAGCGTCTGTGAATTCTATGCCGCTGATTTGGCCGCCGGGCAATCGCGCGTCAGCCGTAACCTTGTATTCCTTGCCGCGAACAGTTGTCGTCAGTTTGCTGAGTGTCAGATCGGAAAGCTTGCTGTCCGTCCAGGTGACAGCGGCGACGTTCGCCAATGGCGCATCAAATTTCGATTCGGTCGCTTTGCCGTTGATGGCGATTTCGCCATTGATGATGCCGACCGAAACGCCGCTGATTTCGACAACGTCCACGTTGATGGTTTGCACGTTGGCTCGATTGAGCGCCAGTTTCAATTGTTTGTTTTCACCGTTGACGGTCACTTGCGGAAGCTGCACGCCGCGAAGCCGCGTGGTGTCCACGAGCAAATCCGCGGCGGAAACGCCGCCGTTGAATTTGTACCTGCGACCTTCGCCTTCGAGTTTGCCTTTGGCCGAAACCAGTCCGCGCATCGTCACTTCGGGGAAGGCAAAGCGCGCCAATTCTTCGGTCTTCACGCCAGATTCAATTTCGAATCCGTACCGAAGGGCGCGCAGATCATCCACTTTGCCACTGGCGGTGATTTCGCCCAGACCGGAGGTAAGTTGCAAGCGTTCCACTTCGAGCGCGCTGGCCGAAGCTTTTGCCGCCAGATTGAGTTTGCTGATTGGCGTTTCGCGGCCTTCGATAGCCACGCGGCCTGTGACGGTTCCCAGTTTCAGATTGAAGCGTTGCGGTTGGCCTGCGGCTGGCTGCATTTCGATTTGCAGTTTGCTCAGATCGGCGGCGATGTCGTGCTGGCGGTCTTTGAAATGAACGGCGGTGTTGGTCAACGCCGTCAGCAACTTGGTTGTGTCGAATTTCAGAGTTTCCGATTTCGGTGGCGCTTCGTGAATGCCGTCCAGATTGCTGCGCCCACGTTCGTCGAATTCGACGAAGACCTCCGCGCCATCCAGTTTGACGGTTTGAATTTCGACTTCGCGGCTGAGTTTCGGCGCGTACAAATCGCGGATGTGCAGTTGGATTTCAATGCTGTTAACCGACGCGATCAATTGGCCGGTTTGCTGGTTGTAGACCTTCAGGTCTTTCAACCGAGCGGTTTCGGAATCCCAGGCAAACCCGAAACTTCCCACCTCGCCACGCAATCCGAATTCGGTCAGTTTCTTTTTGATTTCTTCGGCGACAAAGCGATTGAATTTTTCCGATCGCAGCCAATACCAGCCATACATTCCCGCCGCCGCGCCTGCCGTCAACAGACACAACAGGGCGATCAAGATTCTCTTGCGCCATCGCGAAGTTTTGGGTTGTTTGGCGGATTGCTCCAAAGGCGTTTGATTCATCACTTCAATCGGAATTTAACAGCATGACAGGGAGCGCACGCTATTGTTTACAAACTGAG
>JAEUQP010000274.1 GCA_016789645.1 Acidobacteriota bacterium
AGCAATGGCACATTGACCCCGGCAGCAAAATTGTTGGCTCCGCTGTTCAGAAAAACTTCGGCTTCGCCTTGAAAGGATGAAGGTAACGAAACCACATCCACTTTGCCGTCGCCATTGAAATCTCCGGCGGCGATTTCGACCGGCTGGAGCTTCGCCAATATCGGAGCGCCCGACATCAATTGCCCGTTCGCTTCGCCAAACAAAATCCCAATCGGATAAATTGGAGAGCTTGGTGTTCCCGACGAAAGAAAAGAGCCGATGAGCAAATCGCTAAAACCATCGCCATTCAAATCGCCCTGCGTCACAAACCTGGGCATCAACGGATAAAAATATCGTTTCGACTGAACACAACTGCTGACGCCCTGCAACACATTGAAAGTCTGACCACCAACGCTGATTCGCCCGCTGCGAGGAACGGCAGTCGGCTCGACAGCAAAACTGATGGAACCGTTCCCCGCGCCGCTCAAAGCCGACGTGATTTTGATCCAACTGGCATTGGTCGTAATCGCCCACGGGCATCGCGGCGGAGCGGTGATATTGAAAGAGCCATTGCCTCCTGTTGCCTCAAAACGCTGATTGGTCGCGGACAAACTGTAAGTGCATGGCGTTGCCGTGAAATCGCCGGATTGATCGCTCGTCAGCAAATTGAAATCGCGGACAGCCGGTTCAAACGAATACACGGAACTGACCGGCGTGATGGTGTAATTGCCGCTCGGCAACAAATTGGCGAATTGAAAATTCCCTTGCGCATTGGTTTGCTGAGTTGCCGACAAGGCTCCGGTCATCGTCATCGTTACGCCCGCCAACGGAGCGCCATTGACCAAATGCACTCGGCCATAAATTGAAGGCTGATTCGAAACCGTGACCACTGCCGAAGCCTGGTTGTTCGCCGAAATGCTGTCGGGTTCATTGGCTTTGACCGAAACAGTGTTGGTGATGGAACCGGCGGCAGTAGCAGAAACCGTCAGCGTGATGGTGACGC
This sequence comes from Acidobacteriota bacterium, assembly GCA_016789645.1. Classification (GTDB taxonomy): domain Bacteria; phylum Acidobacteriota; class Blastocatellia; order RBC074; family RBC074; genus RBC074. The sequence continues at coordinate 983 of JAEUQP010000274.1, forward strand.
TCGCTCGCACGGCCAGATTGCCCAAGTTGCAAGTCACCGTTCCGGCGTTGTTCGAGCATGAACCTTGCGAAGTCGTCGCGGACACGAAATTGATTCCCATTGGCAATTGATCCGTCACGACCACGCCGGTCGCAGGCGTAGGGCCGTTGTTCGTTGCCGTCAGCACGAAGTTGAAATTGTTGGCCACCATCACCGGATTGCGCGAAACGGTTTTGGCAATGGCCAGATCGGCTTCATCGGTGAGTTTGGTGATAAACCCGTCAGGCGAAATCAGCATGTTGGCTTGCAACGGGTTGACGATTGGAAAGTTGAACGAAGCCGTCACACCAACAACATACACATTGCCACGCGAATCCACCGCCAGCGAGCCAACGAGTTCATCCGAATCTCCACCCAACAACGTTGAATACACCAACGCCGAACCCGCCGGGTTCAATTTGGCAACGTAAACATCCATGAAGCGAAGTTGGCTTTGCAGCGGATTCAGCAGCGGAAAGTCCATTGATCGAGTATTGCCCGTGACATACGCATTGCCCGCGCCATCAATGGCAATGGAAACACCGCTGTCGTTGGCGCTGCCGCCCAACCAGGTCGAATATTCCAATGCTGAACCGGCAGAATTAAATTTGGCAACGAACGCATCGGGAACGTTGAAACCTCCGTAAGCCGGTTGCAGCGGGTTTTTCGTTGGAAAATTGGCGGATGCGGTTGAACCGGTAATGAAGACCTGGCCAGCTTCGTTGACGGCGATTGCGTTCGCCGAATCCGAATCACTGCCACCAAAGAATGTCGAATAAACCAGCGCCGTTCCCGCCGGATTGACCTTCACTATAATCGCGTCCGACGACCCGCCGATCGTAGCTTGAAATGGGCTGGCCGTCGGGAAGTCGTTAGAAACGGCTATTCCTGCCAAATACGCACTACCATCTTTATCAACAGCGATTCCTCGTAACTCATCGTTGAGACTGCCGCCCAAATACGTCAGCCAGTCAAAAGCCGATCCCGTTGCATTGACCTTCGCGGCAAAACCATCAGTACCGACATAAACGCCGACATAAACATTCGCCGAATTTGTACGATCCACAGCAACAGCAGTGGCGATTGCCGCCAAGCCATTATTGTTTTCGCCCCAGTTCAGTCCGCCATCAATGGTTTTGTATAAACCGCTGCTCGTCACTGCATAAACCAGGGCTGGCGCTGACGGATCAATCGCCAACGAATAAACGCCAAGAAAACCATTTGATCCCAGCCCTACATTGCTGGCGCGCCAGGTCACTCCACCGTCGGTCGTTTTGAACAGACCGCCGTAAACTCCCGCCGTTCCGGCAAACAGCGTCGAAGGCGAAGCCGGGTTAATCGCCAGTGTATAAAGTTGTGAATTGGCCTGTTCCAGTCCATTGCCGGAGGCAAACCAATTGAGTCCGCCGTCAGTTGTTTTGAACACACCACGGTTTGTCGCGGCGTAAAGAATCATCCGATTGACAGGATCAATCACCAGACGATTGACGATAGGAATCTGGTTGAAAGGCGGCGGCTGAATAAGCCCTGTGTTGATCGCCGTCCAGGTTTCTCCACCGTTGACGCTTTTGAACGCTCCGTTGAAATTTCCCGCATACACCGTCGAAGGCATTGCCGGATCAATCGCAAGATCGTTGACAGCAAGCGGACCATTGAAATTGAAGCCTGTGTTTTTGACTTGATAGCTCTGACCGCCATTCGTGCTTTTGTACACCCCGTTCGAAGCGGTGGCGACATAAACAATGGTTGGATTTGAAGGATCAACCGCCACCGTCGAAACTAGAGAAGGAATCACTGCCGGATTTTCTTGTCCTGTTGCCGCCCACTGACTGCCGCCATCCGTGCTTTTGAACACGCCGACAGCAGTTGCCGCATACAACGTCATGGAGTT
>JAEUQP010000428.1 GCA_016789645.1 Acidobacteriota bacterium
CCGAAGCGCATGTGGGTTGGCCAGGATGGCGGCGTGGCTGTTTCCACCGATCAAGGCGAATCGTGGGAATACGTCAATAACCTGCCGCTGGCTCAGCCATATCATGTGTACGCCGACAATCGGCAGCCGTTTTATTACGTGATGGGTGGCATGCAGGACAACGGCAGTTGGACTGGCCCTTCGCGGACGCGCGAACCCGCCGGCATTTTGAATGACGATTGGCGGATGACTGCCTTCGGCGACGGTTTCAAAGTGTTGAACCATCCCGACGATCCCGAAATTTATCTGTCGCTTTCGCAAGGTGGGAGCATCACGACAACCGACATGCGAACGCGCGAACAACAATCGCTTCGCCCGTATGCCTTCAGTTCTGGCGGTGCGGCGGAAAATCAAAAGTATAGGTTTCACTGGAACTCGCCCTTGGTGCTTTCGCCACATAACCAAACGACGATTTACCTGGGTGGCAACGTGCTTTTCAAATCAGCGGATTTTGGCAAAACGTGGGAACGAATCAGCAACGATTTGACGACCAACGATCCGGCGAAGCTGAAAGAGCCGGGTGGTTCGATTTCCAACGAAAACTCCACGGCGGAATATCACTGCACGATCATCAGCGTGAATGAATCCCCCGCCAAAGCAGGAATGATTTGGGTGGGAACCGATGACGGCAATTTGCAATTGACCACTGACGGCGGCAAAACCTGGTCGAACATCACCAAGAATGTTTCCGGCTTGGCCGCGAACTCATCGGTGTCGCATGTTGAACCTTCGGCAAAGAGCGCCGACGTGGCTTATGTTTCCTTCGACCGGCACATGCTGGACGATTACAAACCTTATGTGTTCAAAACCGCAGATGGCGGAAAAAGCTTCACGAACATCACAGGGAATTTGCCCGCGCAAGCCTATGTTCACGCGCTGAAAGAAGACCCGAAAAACCCCAACCTGCTCTACGCCGGAACGGAGTTGGGGTTGTACGCGACTTATGATGGCGGCAAGACCTGGATCGAATTGGGAATGAAAAACCTGCCGCGCGTGGCGGTTCACGACATTGTTGTGCATCCGCGCGAAAACGATTTGATTCTGGCCACGCACGGGCGCGGATTCTGGATTTTTGACGACGCGACGGCGATTCAGCAGATGACCGCCGACATCGCTGGCAAAGACGTGATGTTGTTTGACGTGCGTCCGGCGATTCGTTTCACGACCCGCTTCACGCGGTATGGCATCGGCGATAAACCTTTTGCCGGGCCGAACCCGCCGAGCGGCGCGCTCATCACCTACTATTTGAAAGACAAGCTCGACGCCAAAACGACGGCGAAGATTCAGGTGTTGGATTCGACGGGCAAGGTCATTCGTGAGGTCGCCAACATTCCCAAAGAAAAAGGATTTAACCGCGCGACGTGGGATTTGGCGATGGACGGCGCAACGCCTCGTCGCCAATTGACGCCGGAACAGTTGGAACAATTCGGCGGCGGGTTTGGATTTCGCCCGCGTGGGCCTGAAGTTTTGCCCGGCACGTACACGATCAAACTGGTGATCGGCGACAAATCACAGGAACGGAAAGTTCAGGTTGGCGTTGATCCGACGGTCAAAGTGACTGCGGCGGAATTGCAGGAGCAATACGATCTTTCGATGAAGCTGCAGGAGATGATGACGAAAGTGAATGTGACCTTGCGGACGCTGGACAATGTGAAAGAACAACTTCAGCAGATAGATCGTACCGTCAAAGCGCAGATGCCCGATGCGCCGAAAGAACTGGCGACGAGCATCGCAGATTCGATCAAACAAATTGATACGGAAATCGCCAAGCTGGCAAGTAGAAGCGGTGGCGATTCCGACGGTGGGTTGCGAGGCGGGCGTCCGCAGGTGAGCGAAAAACTTTCATCGCTTTTTGGTCAGATTCAAGGAGTCAATGCCGCGCCAACCAAAGCTCAAAAAGAATTCTTTGCCGAGCTTCAACCGGAGTTTCAGGCGAAAATTGCCGAGGTCGAGAAATTCATCGGTGAGCAATTGCCGAAGGTGAATGATCCGTTGAAAAAGCATAACGCTCCGAATGTGATTTTGAGAAAGTAAACGCACGTGGATATCAAGCAGTATTTCAAACGCAAAGCCGAGTTGATTGAGGCAGAACTGAATCGGTTATTACCTGAGGAATCGGAAGTTCCTCAAACGATTCACCAGGCAATGCGGTATAGCGTGTTCGCTGGCGGCAAACGGTTACGACCGATTTTGGCTATTGCCGCCGGTGAAATTTTCGGAGCACACGAACCAGAGTTGTTGTCAGTGGCCAGCGCGTTGGAAATGATCCACACC
>JAEUQP010000431.1 GCA_016789645.1 Acidobacteriota bacterium
CGGACTTTTTTCAGCAATTCGATTTTGTCCGCGCCGGGCAAATTGCAGGCGTCTTCCACATCCAGCAAAGTTTTCGGCAATCCAGCGTCGGCAGCTTCCAGAGCCGCTTGAATCGCTTTCAGTTGATCGCCAGTCGGAACGGACGGTTCGCCTTTGGCGGCTGCTTTTTCGGCTTCGGCGATTTTTTTGCCGATGCTTTTCAGCGCGGCGGCATTCGCGTCTTTCAGCGGAGTCAATTCTTCGGCTTTCGGTTCGCTGACCAGTTCTTCGTTGTAGGCTTCGCACAAAAACGCCAGCGTCGCGCGCGTCGCTCCCGCCGAAGGTTCGATAACGTAAGGAATGTACCGAGCGCCTTTTTTACCCGTCGCCGGATCAACAAATTGATCGTCGAAATAATCCAGCTTGCCGGTGCTGTCGGCGTTGGCGGTCAGCTTCAACCGCTGTAAATCTGGGTCGGGGATGTCGCGGCTGTGCGCCGACAGATCGTAATCCTGCCGGTTGGCGATGCCTTCCAGTTCGCTGAACCCCAGCGAGCCGGGGAAGCGGTATTCGATGTCCACGGTCGCTTTGGCGTAATGCGCCAGTTCCTCTTTGGTCTGTTCGCGTTTGATGAGCTTGGCCGGATCGAGTCCGAGTTTGACGTACCAGTTGAAACGCTGTTCAACCCATTCGGCGTGCAATTCCAGATCGTTCTTTTCGCCCGGCTGCAAAAACTGCGGCGGTTTGCAGAAGTATTCGATTTCCATCTGCTCGAATTCGCGCGTGCGGAACGTGAAATTGCCCGGAGTGATTTCGTTGCGGAACGCTTTGCCGATTTGCGCGATGCCAAACGGCAACTTGCGGCGCATGGCCTGCTGTACGTTGTTGAAGTTGACGAAAATGCCTTGTGCAGTTTCGGGACGCAGATACGCCAGATTTTCGTCGCTTTCGACCGGGCCGACGGTCGTTTTGAACATCAGATTGAAATTGCGCGGTTCGGTCAGATTGGTCGAACCGCAGCTTGGACATTTGCCGTCTTGCAGATGATCGGCGCGGCTGCGTTTGCCACATTCGCGGCAATCCACCAGCGGATCGCTGAACGTGGCTTCGTGGCCGGAATATCGCCAGACCAGCCGGTTCATCAAAATCGCGGCATCCAAACCTTCCATATCGTCGCGGTCATAGACCACCGAACGCCACCAGGCGCGCATGACGTTGTTTTTCAACTCCACGCCGAGCGGCCCGTAATCCCAGGTCGAACCGATTCCGCCGTAAATTTCCGAATTCGCAAAGATGAACCCGCGCCTTTTGCACAGGCTCACGATCTTTTCCATGCTTGGAGCAGCCATTGTTGAGAAAACCTTTCGATGAACGTTGATGGGTTTTGTGCGGGGTCAACGTGGAGGCACAAAAACGAGGCGCGGATATTAACAGACGGCTTTGCGGATTCGCAAAGCTGGCAAAATTCATCACCTTGTCGCACTTGGGCTTTTTGTCTACACTGTCGGCGCTTGCCGATTCAGGCCTGCAATCAAGCTTCGGAACCAACAGAAGTTATGTCACACCGAAAACGAATCGTTTCCATCGCCGTTATCTGCGCGTTCATGCTGGCTGTCGTTGCAGCCAATCTGCCAGCGAGTCTGGCCAGTGTCTTTCAGCAAAAGAAACCCACGCCACCCAAAACCAACCGTGAAGCTCTGGCCAAAAAACCTGCGCCGACCGGTTCGGTCAAAGATCGGCTGGACGACGACGATGGTTACGGCATCGTCGTGTTTTACTCTTCAACGGTTCACGGCAATCTGGAAGTTTGCGGTTGCCCGATTCATCCGCTGGGCGGAGTCGCACGGCGCGCCGGATATATCAACGCCTTCAAACGGCGCAGCCCCGATGCCGCGACTTTGCAGGTGGACGCCGGATTCATTTTTGGCGACGAAACCAATGCAGCAGGCGAATTGCGCGAAGACATTCGATTGATGAACGACTGGATCGTTCGCGCCAACGAAGTGCTGGGCTTGGATGTCGTCAATCTGGGCTTTCGGGATTTGCGTTACGCCGGAATGTTGCTGAATCCGGTGGCAAGCTGGACGGGAAAACCGAAAGCGGAAAAGTCCGCGCTGATTTCTTCCAACATTAAGCCAACAGATTCTTCGCGTGTCGCTCCTGCGCCGTACGTCATCAAAACCGTCACCGCCAAACGGTTGCCGCAACCGGTTCGCATCGCGTTCATCGGCGTCAGCGACACTGCGCCTGAAGAACAAGCAGCGGCGGTGAAAGCATCCGGCTTGGCGATCAACGATCCGTTGCCAGCGGTAAAAGCCGCGCTGGCCGAAGTTCACGACAAAGCGGACGTGACCGTCGTCGTGGGCTTTTTGTCCTTGCCGACGGTCAACCGGATGGCGCGGCAAAACGACGATCTCGACGTCATCATCAACACAGACGAACGTGGCTTGGTTCCTGATCCGCGCCAGATTAACAACACCTTGGTCGTGTACGCGGCGAAAGAAACCAAACATCTGGGCGAATTGCGGTTTTACATGGACAGCGAAGGCGTGGTGGATCGCTTCACCGCGCGCTACGTCGAACTCGACGAAGTCATCCCGGATGATCCGCAGTTGCTGTCCATCACCCAACAAGCGCGCAAGGAAATTGACGTGCTGCAAAACCAGCTGGCTGAAGAAGAAGCAAAAGCCTTTATAGCGGCAAATCCTAACCTACCGTCACCCTACGCCACTTCGGCGGTTTGCGCGCAATGCCACAAAACGGAATACGACATTTGGCAAAAATCGCTGCACTCGCATGCGTTCGCGGCTCTGGAAACCAAACAGCGATTGTACGACGCGGCTTGCATCGGTTGTCATTCGCTGGGATTCCAAAAGCCGGGCGGTTTCGTGAACATCAAAGCGACTCCGCAACTGGCGAACGTCCATTGCGAATCGTGCCACGGCCCCGGAGCTGAACACGCGGCCAAACCGACGGTCGGCACTTACAAGACTCCGCCGAAAAACGAAAGCTGTTTGATCTGCCACGACCGTGAAAACAGTCCCGATTTCGATTTTGCAAAGTATTGGCCGGTCATCGCCCATGCGAATTCGCTGAAGCAACCAGCCGCTGATGCCGGAAAACCGAAAGCACCTGTTCGCAGGAAAAAGTAAAAAGGACTGAGGACTGAGGACTGAGGACTGAGGACTGAGTGTAGAGAACTGCCTTCCTCACTCAACCCTCAGTCCTCATCACTCAGCACTGAGAAATGGAAAGCCTGCTCAAAATGTTGCCGACGATGATTCGCCTGTCGGGCGATAACGAAGAAGTTCGGGAGCAGGCCGCTTTTGCCGCTTGGCGAGCCGCCGCAGGCAAAGGCGTGGCGGGCGGTTGCGCTCCGTTTCGGTTGTACGAAAAACAGTTGGTCATTGCCGTGCTCGACCAATTTTGGAAAAAGCAGTTGGAATCGTTGTCTGCTCAATACTTGTTTCGCATCAATTCGCTGCTCGGCGCACAGATGGTCACGTTCATCGAATTTCGGCTGGATCGTGACTTTGTGTTGCAGGCTCAAGGTCACCAAGCGCGCGCCTACGAATTTCAGCACACGGAAGAACTTGCCGCCGAGTTGAAAGAATCCGCTGAACAAATCAAAGACGCCGATTTGCGCGAACAATTTTTGCGCGCGGCGGCAAAAAGTCTGGAAAGGGCGTAGAGACGCAAAATTTTGCGTCTCTACTTCATTCAAATATGCCTATCACACGAACCGAAGTTGAAAAGATCGCCAAGCTGGCCAATCTGGAATTGACCGACGCGGAAAAAGATTCCTTTTCCGGTCAACTGGCCGCCATCGTCGAATACATTGACCAACTCAACGAACTGGACACGGCCAACGTTGCTCCGTGGCAACCGCGCAGCGTAGGCAATGCCGCCACCTCGCACGCTTCGCGCGATGACGTGGTCGAACCGAGCCTCGGTCAGGAAACGGCGCTCGCCCAGGCTCCTGAACCGGACGAAGGCCATTTCACTGTTCCGCGAGTTATCTAAACACCAAAAACTGAAAACAGGATGAGCGGGATTCTTTTCAGGATTTACAGCATTGAGATCCATCTTGTTAATCTTGAAGAAAATCATGTCAATCCTGTTTCAACCGATCTTGCCCGACGCATTTGCTTGAGAAATAAATGGAGCTACTGTTTTGAGCAATAAACTGACCATCGAAGAAATCCACAACCTTTATGAATCCGGCGATGCCACGCCGAGCGAGATCGTCCGCACGACGCTCGAAAAGATCGAAGCCGACAACGAACGGCTGAATGCTTATCTGACCATCAACCGCGAAAACGCATCCATCGCCGCAACGGCGATGGATGCGGATATTCGGTCCGCCGTCAAAACCAAACCGCTGGCCGGAATTCCCGTCGTCGTCAAAGACAATTTGTGCGCCGCACGAGTTCGCACCACGTGCGGTTCGCAGATTCTGGGAAATTACCTGCCTCCATACACGGCGACCGCTGTCAAAAAACTGGAAGACGCCGGAGCGATCTTGGTCGCCAAAGCCAACATGGATGAATTTGCGATGGGCAGTTCGACGGAAAATTCCGCTTTCGGCACGGTGCGAAACCCGATCAACACGGATTACGTTCCCGGCGGGAGTTCAGGCGGTTCGGCAGTCGCTGTCGCCGCCGGTCATGTGCCGGTTTCGTTGGGATCAGATACCGGAGGTTCGATTCGCCAACCGGCTTCATTTTGTGGGATCGTCGGATTGAAACCGACGTATGGCCGGGTTTCGCGTTTCGGGTTGGTGGCGTACGCGTCTTCGCTGGATCAGATCGGGCCGTTTGCGACTTCGGTCAAAGATGCTGCGCGCGTATTGACGGCAATTTCCGGCCACGACCGCCACGATTCGACTTCGGTCAACGAACCTGTGCCGGATTATTTGTCGGCGCTGACCGGCGACATCAAAGGGTTGCGCGTAGGCGTGCCGCCGGAATGTTTTGGCGAAGGACTGGATAGTGAAGTCAAAGCGAGTGTCGAAGCTGCCATCACACGATTGAAAGACCGTGGCGCCGAAATCGTCGAAGTTCATTTGCCCCATACCAAGTACGTCGTCGCCGTGTATTACTTGATCGCCACGGCTGAGGCTTCGTCGAATCTGGCGCGCTTTGACGGCGTGCGTTACGGCTATCGAACCGAAGATGCCCGGTCACTGTCGGAGCTTTATCGTCGGACGCGCGACGAAGGGTTCGGCGCGGAAGTCAAACGCCGGATCATGCTTGGCACCTTTGCGCTGTCGTCGGGCTATTACGACGCTTATTACGAAAAAGCGCAGCGTGTGCGCGCGATGCTGGCGAATGATTTTGCTGAGGCGTTCAACAAATGCGATGTGATTGCTACGCCAACAGCGCCGACGCCCGCTTTCAAAGTCGGCGAAAAATCTGACGACCCGTTGGCAATGTATCTGGGCGACATTTATACCGTGACGATCAATCTGGCCGGAGTTCCGGCGATCAGCATCCCTTGCGGAGCTTCGTCGGCGGGGTTGCCCATCGGGTTGCAATTGATCGGCAATCATTTTGACGAAGCTCGATTGTTGAATGCAGCGTTTGCGTATGAGCAATAAAACCTATTTGGTCATACCTTCCTTGACAGATTCTGATCGTGAAGCAGATAATCCGCGCCGCTGATGTGACTTCCATTATTTCGACGAGATACAAAAATCAAATCAAAGAGCTTTGCTGGACACTCACAAAACGCATCGGCACAAAGCAGTACTTACAGAAGTTAGATCCTTTTCTAAACCGGTTCCGGTTTCATACAACGCTCGAATCCATTTTTGAATAAACAGGTGAAGGACTGCCAATAGTCGTTCGCCTAGGCACCTAATCAAACGGCGTCCATCTGGCCGCCTGTCCATCTTCGTGGAGGAAACCATGCGTTTTGAGCTTTTCGTCAAGCGCGCTTTTCCGGCTGTCTTGCTGACGCTGGCATTGGCCGTTTTTGCTGTTGGCCAAACCAGTTCCAGTTTGAGCGGAATCGTGCAAGACCCTAACGGAAGCGCCATCGCTGGCGCGAAAGTCACGGTCAGTGATCCGAGCAAGAACTTGCAGATCGAGACCAAAACCAGTTCTGACGGAAATTTTTCCTTCCCAACGCTGCAAGCCGGAACGTACAACGTGACGATTGAAGCACAAGGGTTCAAGAAAGCCGTCAAAACCGGTTTAGTGCTGGCAGTAGCCGACCGCCAATCCACAGGCATCATCACCATGGAAGTCGGCGACCTGGCCAACACGGTGGAAATCACCGCTGACGCTGCGCAACAGCTCATCAAAACCGAGAGCGGCGAACAAAGTCAGGTCATCAGCGGCGAACAGGTGGCGAACCTGGCGTTGAACGGGCGCAATTACCTCGACCTGGTCAAATTGACGCCGGGCGTGGTCAGTTTCGTCAACGCGCAAACCGCCGGCCCCGGTGGTTTGAGCGCTTTCAACATCAATGGCACACGCGCCAACCAACACAACTTGACGATTGACGGAACCACGAACGTGGACACCGGTTCGAACGGAACCCAGCACATTGCATTGGTACTCGACAACATTGCCGAGTTCAAAATTCTGACTTCAAATTATCAGGCGGAATATGGACGCTCGGCAGGCGGTGACATCAAGGTCATCACCAAAGGCGGCGGCAAGGATTTTCACGGCACGGGGTATTACTACCACCGCCACGAACAATTCAACGCCAACAGCTTTTTCAACAACGCGCAAGGCCGTCAGCGCAATTTGTATCGGTACAATTATCAGGGCTTCAACCTGAGCGGCCCGGTTTGGCTGCCGAAGAAAGTCTTCGGGCCACTTGGCAGCGAAAAACTGCGCGAAAAAGTGTTCTGGTTCGTTTCGCGCGAATGGCAGGAACAGTTGCTGCCCGGCGCAGCGCGTCAATCACGTGTCCCAACGGCGGCAGAAGTCGCAGGCGATTTCAGCCAGACCCGCAGTGGGAATGGTTCTGCCATTACGTTGTATGATCCGACGACCGGTCAGCCGTTCCTTAACAACATCATCCCGGCGAATCGTATCAATCCGAACGGACAAGCGATTTTGCGGAAATTTGCTGGTTTCGCCGGTGGTGTGGCGAATTTCAATACAGCGGCAAACTATGGTTTCAACCATCAGTCGCAAGCCAGCGCCGGGTATCCGCGACGCGAATACAGCATTCGCGTGGATGCCAACATCACGGAAAACACGCGCACTTTCGTTCGTTACACGCGCGATGCCGATCAACAATTTCTCCCTTACGGCTTGGGCTGGACGGGTGGAAACAACCAGATTCCGTTGGACGTGCTGGATTTCAAACAAGCGCCAGCCTGGAACGGAACTTACAACCTGACCACGACGCTGTCGTCCACGCTGACAAACGAATTCGTGTTCGGCGCCAGCCAGAACAACTTAACGCTCGATCCCACGAATCCGAATGCGGCGACCTACAGCGGCTTCGGTTTCAACTGGGCGACGCCCTTCCCTTATCCGGCCACGCAGTTCATCAACATCAACTTCGGCAACGGCTACATCGCCGGACATAACTGGGCTGGATCAAACGGTTATTCACAGTTCCCGTACAAGAACTCGAACACGACCTTCGACTTTTACGACAACATCAGCAAAGTCTGGGGTTCCCATACGATGAAAGCGGGAATTTACATCCAGCGCAGCCGCAAAGATCAGGCGGCGGGCAATTCGATGAGCATCGTCTTCAACCCGCTCAACAACCCGGGCGGCACGGCCAACCTGGCCAACCCGAACAACACCGGGCACGCGTACGCCGACGCTCTGCTGGGCGCGTTTAACACTTTACAACAACCGACGCGAGGCATTTACCAAGGGCAATATCGTTCGACCAACGTCGAGTGGTATGTGCAGGACAACTGGAAAGTGAACCGCCGGTTGACGCTGGATTACGGTCTGCGTATGAACTGGATTCAGCCGCAATTCGACCAACGGTTGCAAGGCGCGTTCTTTGATCCGTCGCGGTACGACCGCAGCAAAGCCGTCCGCCTGTATCGTCGCGCCAACAATGGCGCCAATGCCGTTGACCCGGCCAACCCGACGGTGCTGTTGCCCTCGTTCCTGATCAACCGTGTCGTACCGGGTTCCGGCGACAACTTCAACGGCATGATCCGGCCCGACCAAGGCATTGAACGCGGCGGTTTCAAAAATCGCGGCATTCAGTGGGGCCCGGCGCTGGGCTTTGCCTTTGACGTGTTCGGCAACCAGAAGAGCGTGATCCGTGGCGGATACCGCATTGGTTACGATCGCGTGTCCGGCAACAACGTCATCTTCCCGTCGGTCGAACAACCGCCGACCTTCGTCAATCCGACGTTCAACTTTGGCAACCTGGCGACGGTCGGACAAAACACCGGTCAGATCGCGCTTGGAACGGTCAACGTTCGTGGTGTGGATCGTGAAGGATACATCCCGAACGTTCAGAGCTTCAGTTTCCAATTGCAACAAGACATCGGTTTTTCGACCGTCGTCAGTGTCGGGTACGTGGGCACACTCTCGCGTCACCTGCCGGAAGACATCAACATCAACGCCATTCCGTATGGCACGTTGTTCACCAAAGCCGCGCAAGACCCGTCGTTTTACGCCAACGGCGTCGTGCCGGATGAAGAACCGAACCTGCCCCAGGCGTACCGTGATGCGGGCTTGAAATTCACCGGACGCTTCGCGTTCCAACCGGATTTCCTGCGCGCCTTCCCGGGCTACGGCACGGTGCAGATGAAGACCTTTGGCGGTTCGTCGAACTACCATTCGCTGCAGGCCACGATGCAACGACGCTTCCGTCGCGGCGTGACCTTCGGCACGGCATACACATGGTCGAAGGCGCTTGGCACGGCATCCGATGTCGAGGGCAACTTCATCAACATTGTCTGCTCACGCTGTTTCGATTACCGCACGCTGAGCTTTGACCGTCAGCACATTCTCAACTTCAACTATGTGTGGGATCTGCCGACCATCAAATCGAACAATTGGTTTGCCAAAGGGGTGGTCAACGGATGGCAAATCACCGGCGTGACCCAGTTCATGAGCGGAACCCCGCGCGAATTGGGCTACGGCATCCAGGGCATCAACGTAAACCAGCACATCACTGGTTCATGGACGGAAGGCCCGCGCCCGGTCATCGTGGGCAACGCTCAACCACGAATCGAGTTTGCCAAAGCCTTTGATTTTACGGCGATTCAAATGCCTAACATCAATCCCGGTCCGCAGCCACGTTCATTCGTGCGCAACCCCGGTATCAAGGTCACCGATCTGGCGTTCTTCAAGAGCTTCAGCATCGGCGGCGATGGCAAACGGTTCATCCAGTTGCGGTTTGAAACGTTCAACTTCTTCAATCACGCACAATTCGACGGTTACAACTCCGGCTTGACGTTCTTCCCCAATACCAGCTTTACGGTGACGGATGGCGTGTCGCAGTTCCTGTCGAATTATCGCCAATTCCAGAACGCTTCTCCGCAAAGCATCCTGAATGTGCGCGGCGGCGCTCGTCCTCCGGGCAACGCGCAATTCGGTCAGGGCGTTGGCGAATTCAGCGGCCAACCCGGATACGTGTCCGGCAACCGAAACATGCAGTTGGCGGTGAAGATCGTGTTCTAAGCCAAGCTGAACGTTGACACTTTCACGGGGATTGCAAACTTTTTGCAGTCCCCGTTTTTCCTTTGAGCGTATGCAAAAGCCAATTGTTTTCCTCGCACTTCTGCTGAGTCTCTTTTGTTCGGCGTTGCCGGTTTCGGCGGCGTGGCAAGGAGGCTTTTTGATCTTCGGGCGGGTCAGTTTGCCAGACGGACAACCAGCCGCGCGGGTCAGAGTTTTCATCGAAACCACCAACGGGTTAAAACGCGACGTGTTGACCGACCAGGAAGGCAATTATGAATTTCGCGGAATGAGCGCCGGACGGTATCGCGTGTACGCCACGAATCCAGACGTGCCGGAACAGTTTTCCGAACCGGCGGAATCCGACACCACACGATCGTTCGCCAATCGGTTGCAAATCAACGTTTATCTGCGATTGCCGATGCACAGCGATAAAAAAGAAGCGAAACCAGGCACGATCAACGTGGCGGAGGCGACTCAAAATATCCCGAAAGACGCCCGCAAAGCTTACGAACAGGGACTGAAATTCCACCGGGAAAATCGTCCGCAACAAGCGATGGAACAATTCAACAAAGCGATTGAGTTGTTTCCCGCCTATTTTCAGGCGCTGACCGAACGCGGCAGCCTGCTGATGCAACACAACAATCTGGCCGAATCCGAACTGGATTTCGTTCGTGCGCTGCAAATCAACGACAAATACGCTCCGGCATATCGCGGCATCGGGTATTGCCAGATTCAACAGAAACAGTTTCAAGCGGCGGTCAGCAACCTGGAAAAATCCTTCGTGCTCGATCCGAATGCGCCGATGACCTTGTTGCTGCTCGGATATGCCAACCTGTCGCTCAATCGGTACGAAGAGGCCCGGCAATGTTTTCAGCAAGCGTTGAAACTGGGCGCCGACACCGCGGCACGAGCGCACGTGTATCTGGCGGAAATTTACGCCCACGAACAAAAGTTCAAGGAAGCGGCAGATTCCATTGCGGCGTATCTGAAAGCCAATCCCAATGCCGCTGATGCTGCCAATTTGCGAAAGATGGAAGCTGATTGGCGCCAACGCAGTACCCAAAAGCCCTGACTCGGTTCTGCTCTGTTTGGTTTTGCGGTAAAGTTTCAATGCCATGATGCATCTGGTTCTGACATTTCTGTTCGCCTTCACGTTTTTGCCCCAACAACCCGCAGAGGACGTTGCCGCGCAATTTCAGCGTGCCGTTAGTTTGCAACAACAAGGCAAATTGGCCGAAGCCGCCGACGAATATCGCACGCTGCTGAAACGCAAACCGGATTACGCCGAAGCCCAGGCGAATCTGGGCGTAGTGCTGGCTCGGTTGGGGCAGCACGAAGAAGCCATTGCGGCCTATTCCGCCGCGCTGAAATTGGCACCGCAATTGACTCCTATCCGATTGAATCTGGGTATCGCACATTACCGCGCCGGACAAATGCAACAAGCAGCGGACGTGTTGCGCCAGTTTCTGGAACAAGTTCCCAACTCTGTGCAAGCGCGCCAGCTTTACGGATTGTCGCTGGCCGCATTAGGCAAAGACGCCGAAGCCATCGAACAATTGACGCCGACGCTCGACGCGACTCCTCCCGATTCAGCAGTGTTGTATACGTTGGGATTGTCTCAACTGCGTGCAGGCAAAGCCGGATTTCGCGCGACGCTGGAACGGCTGGCGGCGTTTCCCGCCGGATTGCCCGCACTGCATTTGCTGCAAGGCCAGGCATTTTTGCGGGATTTGGAATTTGAACAGGCGCTCGAAGAATTGAACGCCGCCAAAAAGCTCAACGCCGATTTGCCGCGATTGCATTACGCACTGGGACTGGCGCATCTGAAACTGGCGCACAATCAGGAAGCGCTGGCCAATTTTGCCGAAGAAGCCAAACGCAGTCCGCGCGATTACCTGACGCTGTACCATCTGGCCTTCACGCAGGAAGCCACTGATCAACTCGAACCGGCGCTGCAAAACGTCAATCTGGCATTGCAGATCGCGCCGCAATCCACCGAAGCCAATGCCCTGCTGAGCAAAATCCTGAGCCGGCAAGGCAAGAACGCCGAAGCGTTGCCTCCGCTGGAACGCGCCGTCGCCAAAGACCCGACCGATCCGGTGAAACGGTACATGCTGGCGCGACTGTATCGGCAACTCGGACGCACCGAAGACGCCAACCGCGAATTTGCCGAAGTCCAACGATTGAAAGCCGAACAACTCAAAAACGATAAAGCTCGCAGTCCCAAGCCGTAACAAATTTTCTATCGCGGATGCGGTTCGCCGGGTTTGACCACGCGAATCCAGTGATCGGTGAATTTGAAGTGTAGATGCGAGGGTTCATATTTGGGCATGTGGCAGGTCGTGCAGTTTTGTTTTGCCGTACGACAAGCGGGCGCGGTGCGTTGCGCGTCGGCTTTGATGGAAGCCGTTCCACCTTGATGACACGCCAGACACTTCGCGTCGTAAGCGCGGGGTTCATGCGCAACGTCGCCATGCGGATCGTGGCAGGCCGTGCAGCCAATACGACGGTCGTCCGGGTTTTGATAACACTTGCTGTTGGCCAGTCGGTATGGTTGAAAACGAACGTTGGCGTCTCCTCCGCGTTCGGGCAATTGCATCACCGCTTCCCAACTGCGATGGCACGCGCCGCACAGCAACTGATTCACATCGTCCGAAGGCCACGTGCGCGGATTGAAAATTTCCTGTTTTGCCAATTCCTTCTTCCCCGCTTTGAGCGCCACCAGATGTTTTTCGCCCGGTCCATGGCAAGCCTCGCATTGCAACCCCTGCGTGAATTGATCGAGTTTGATTTCCGTCGTCGTTGGCAACGGCGTTGAGTGGCAAGTGAAACATCCCAACGCTTCGTTTGCGCGTTGCGGCTGGCCGATGGCTTGATCGAGCGACGCCGGAAGTTCACGTGGCGCTCCCGGCGTCAAATCCAATCGCTCCAGCGAAGTGAAATAACTGACGCGCGTTTCGTAATAACTGCCGTTGTGTTGAATGACAAAGGTTTTGCCCGACGTGCCGTGGCCGAAGCTCCACAACAACGGCGCGCTGAACGTTTCTTTGCCGTTGGTGATCGTATACGTGAACTGCGCGCCCGCGCGTTCGATGCGATACGTGAATTCGCCGAGCTTGAACGTCATCGGCGCGCGTTGTTTCAGCAATTCATCTTCCGCCGTTGCGGTCAGCGCTAAGGCCATTGCAGTTTTGGATTGTCGGTTGGCAATATCTTCGTGGCATTGAGCGCATGCGGTCGAACCGACAAAGCGCGATTGATTGACCGATTTGCCCAGCCGCCATCTTTCAGTCGGCGATTGAAATGCAGCAGATTCGCCAAACCACGTCCACGCGCCAAAACTTGACGCCAGCAAAACCGCGACCCAACGCTTCCAATTTTGTTTCGCTCGAATCATTTGCTTGTTGCGGGTTTCCAGCCTTTGCCTTCGGTGATGGTCAGCGTTTGATTGATCGGCAAGCCTTTCAGTTTTTCCACGCTGCCGCTTGGCCATTGAATTTCGACGTGCTCGACCGTGCGCGCCTGTCCCAAACCAAAATGCAATCGCCAATCGGAGTGCGACAAGTAACTATCGCCACTGCGAACTTCGTCAATCTGCGTCAACGAACCTGCGGTTAACTTCACTTTTGCGCCGACGGCATTGCGATTGGATTTCACGCCAACCAGTTTCAATTGCACCCAGTTTGCCGAATCTTTGCCCAACTGTTTCAGCAATTCATTCCGCAACAACATCGGAGCGCCATCCAGTTCGTTGACGATCAAATCTATCGCGCCGTCTTCGTCATAATCGCCAAAAGCCACGCCACGCGACACGCGCCGTTCCATCAAAGCGGCGCTGGCTTCCGCCGCAATTTCAGCAAACGTACCGTCGCGCAAATTGCGATACAGCAGTTTGCGTTGCTTGTACTGTCCGCCGGGATACGCGCCTTCGACTTGCGGATACACGTGACCGTTGGCGATAAACAAATCCAGCCAGCCGTCGTTGTCCGCATCGAAAAACTTCATGCCCCAGCCAACAAAAGGCAAGCTCGGTTCAAGAGTTTTAGTCACACGCGTCACATCAGTGAACGTGCCATCCGCATTTTTGTGATAGATCGTGTTGTAATCTTCCGAAAAATTGCTGACGGCCAAATCCATGCGCCCGTCACGGTCATAATCGCCAACGGTGATTCCCATACAAGCCTGTTCGTTGCCGTTTTCGTTCACGGCAACGCCCAGCGGGAATCCCATTTCCGTAAATGTGCCGTCGCGATTGTTACGATATGCGAAATTGGGAACCGTATCGTTGGCGACGAAAATGTCCGGCCAACCATCATCATCGAAATCCGTCCAAACCACGCCCAAGCCGTAATGCCCTGCGGCGTCTTCGACTTTGGCTTGTTTGCTGACGTCGGTGAACGTTCCATCGCCGTTGTTGCGATACAGCGTATCGCCTGCGCCGGGCAAACCGCGCGGGCCGCATTGAACTTCGACGTTGCGAAAACGGCAGGTTTCGCCTTTGCCAAATTGCGGCAGTTTGTCGAGCGAAAATTCAACGTAATTGGCGACGAACAAATCCAAATCGCCGTCGCGGTCATAATCGCCCCAGGCTGAACCAGTGGAAAACCGCGGGTCGCCGACGCCTGTTTTGGCGGTGACGTCTTCAAACTTGCCGCCGGAGTTTCGATAGAGCTTGTTTGCGCCGAAACAGGTCACGTACAGATCGTCGTCGCCGTCGTTGTCGAAATCGGCGACAGACACGCCCATCGCCCAACCCGGACCGGCCAGCCCGGCTTTGGCGGCGACGTCTTCAAATTTACCGTTGCCCAGATTTCGATACAGCGCCGCCGCCGGGCGAGTTTTTTTCTGAAGCGCGGCTTCGACCGAATACGAATTGAGCAGGTAAATATCCAGTCGCCCGTCGCCGTCAAAATCAAACATGGCC
>JAEUQP010000450.1 GCA_016789645.1 Acidobacteriota bacterium
TTTTTCGGGGCGTGGCTCAGCCTGGTAGAGCGCTCGGTTCGGGACCGAGAGGTCGGAGGTTCAAATCCTCTCGCCCCGACTTTCAAAATAAAAAAAGCGGACATCTTCGGATGTCCGCTTTTTTTATTTTGGACACTTTCACGCATACAAATTTTCCTTGGGATGCTTATTTCGTATTGGAGCATAAACTTGTCAATAATTTGTTTTGGTTGCTGGGGAATCTTTTGTTCTGTCTTGCTTGCCTGAATTCCCGCGCGGAAGGGAGAATGCCCAGGCTGTTTCACCTTCACATCGCAAAAGGTCATCCAAATGAACTCAACGTTTCTTCGCAAACTGGGCAAACTGCTGCTGGCGGTTGGTCTGCTGGTGGTTGTGGGCGGTTTGGGCTGGTTCGGGTATGCGCGCTGGTTGAAGTATCGGGCGCAGCAACCGGCGCAGACCTTGACCATCGAAGGCGGCACGATCAGCGTCCCCGAAGGCTTCACGATTCAACAAATCGCAGGCGAAGACCTGACGCAATATCCGATGCTGGCCGTACTGGATGATCGCGGGCGGTTGTTTGTCACCGAATCGTCGGGCAAAAACGTTTCCGGCAAAAAAATGGCCGAAGTCCCCGAATGTCGCATCAGCGTGTTGGAAGACACGGACGGCGATGGAAGGTATGACCGCAGCAAAGTTTTTGCCGACAACTTGAGCTTGCCGATGGGCGTGTTGTGGCGCGGGCAGAGTTTGTACGTCGCTTCGCCGCCGGATTTTCTGCGGCTGGATGACAAAGACAACGACGGCGTTTCGGAACATCGCGAAGTGATTTTGACCGGATGGAATGTGTTGAACACAGCCAGTTTGCACGGCCCGTTTTTGGGCCCCGATGGTTGGATGTACCTGACGCACGGACGGCACGGCTACAAAATTCAAACCAAAGAAGGTCAGTTGCTGGAAGGTTTGGCGTCACGCATCTGGCGCAGCCGCGCGGATGGCACGGGCTTGGAGCGCGTCGTCGGCGGAGGATTCGACAATCCCGTCGAACTGATTTTCACGCCGGCGGGAGAAATGATCGGCACGATGACGTATTTCACCGATCCGCAAGCCGGGCAACGCGACGCGCTGCTGCATTTTGTCGAAGGCGGCGTGTATCCGAAACCGCATCCGGCGATTGCCGAATTCAAACGCACGGGCGAATTGATGCCTGTGATGACCAAGTTCGCGCGCATCGCGCCGTCCGGCTTGATGCAATATCGCGGCAAGGCATTTGGCGAAGACTATCGCGGCGATTTGTTCACCGCGCAATTCAATCCGCATCGCGTGCAACGTCACAAACTCTTTCGCGAAGGCGCTACGTTTCGCACCGAAGATTCCGATTTCGTCACCTCCACTGATCCTGATTTTCATCCCACAGATATTTTGGAAGATGCCGACGGCAGTTTGATTTTGCTGGAAACCGGCGGCTGGTACGTGGACGCGTGCCCGCTCTCGAAAATTCACAAAGGCGAAAAGCGCGGCGCGATTTACCGCATACGCAAAACCGGCGCGGCACCGGTG
>JAEUQP010000486.1 GCA_016789645.1 Acidobacteriota bacterium
ATGAACCCTGCTCCGCCGGTAACCAAAAAGCGTTTCTTACTCATAGCGGCGGACTTATAACACACCTTGCGGCATAATTCGCCAGAGCGTAGTCAAGCGGAGTTTCTAATCGAAGCGACAAGTTTTTTTGAACGAACTGAAACCTTCGGGCGGGTCGCTGCACTTACTGGACGAAACAGAAATGACCGGTAAGACGAGAATTTATGAGCAGCGTGGATGAGAGCCTGGGTGACAGTTTGAATTCTGCGGCAGAGAGAAGAGAGCGAAGGGAGAAGATGGCGTTTACGGAAATAGCTCCGGGCGTGGTGGCGCGCGCGAAAAGCGGCGATGAAGAGGCTTTCCATCTGATCTTCAATCGTTATGGCCGACCGGTTCTCAGCTTTATCAACCATCACGTGCAAAACCGGGAACTGTCCGAAGAACTGGCTCAGGAAACATTTGTCCGCGCGTATCGCAACCTGGGCGGTTTGAAGGACGATCTGAGGCTTTCGACCTGGTTGTTTGGAATTGCGCGCAACGTGGTGCGCGAATCGGTTCGACAGGCTCGGCGCAACGAAAAGAAAGTCGGGTTGGACGAACCGGAAAGTTTGAAACTGGAATCAGGGTTTGTGTTGCCGGAAGGAAACATGCTGGACAGGGAATTGACCGAAACGATTCATCGGGCGTTGGCAGAATTAGACGACGACAAACGAATCGTGTTCAGTCTGAAGATTTTTCACGAAAAGAGTTACGAAGAGATCAGTTCGATCACAGGCCATTCGATTGGCAAATTGAAAACTGATCTGCATCGCGCTCGCGCAGAGATGAGAAAACGAATTGAGCCTTATTTGGCCAGTCAGTGATGAGTGAAGTTATGAATTGTGAACGTTGCCAACTGGAATTAGAAGATTTTCTGTACGGTGAATTGACCGAACGGCTGGCGGCAGACGTGCGAGAGCATTTGGCCGAATGCGCAGCTTGCGCCGCCGAGCGCGTTCGACTGGAAAACGAAAACGCGCTGTTCGCCGAGTTTTACGAACAAACGGCGATTGAGCCGGCTGCCGAAAGCTGGGACGCGATTCGCGCGCGTATTGCGGCGGAACCGGTTCGCTCAGGGCAGAAAGAAACCGCGAGTTGGTGGCGAACGATGTTTGCGGGATTGGCGCTTCCCTCGCTGGCGCGGCAAATCGCGTTTGCATTGGTGTTGGTGGCGGTTTCGGTGATTGCCACCATGTGGTTGATGCGACGCGATGACGGCAGCCGGGTTGCCGAAGTGAGGCCGACTCCGACGGTGACGCCGAACCCCATCGCACCGGAACCGGTTTCCACGCCGACGACGGAACTGGCTCAGGCCGAACCGCCGAAGCCCAAGCCGCAAGTTGTGCGTCAGCCGGTTTCCACTCGTCCGCTGAGCGAAAGCGACGCGTTGGCTCAACAACTGGCCAGAACGGAGCGCGAATACCAAAGCACGATCAAATTGCTGGAACGCGCCATTGCCAAACGCCGGGACAATTTTTCGCCCGAAGCGTTCAAGAAATACGAAAGCAGTCTGGCGCTGATTGACAGTTCAATTGTGCAAAGCAAACGCGCGTTGAACCAGCAGCCAGATGATCTGGCCGCACGGCAGTTTTTGCTGGCGGCGTATGCCAAAAAAGTCGAATTGATGCAGGTGATCGCAATGCAGTAATGGGCATTTGCGGCAGAGATTCGACCGATAGAACAGGTGAATAGTGAGACAACGATGAAACTTCGAGAGGGGATAAAAACAATGTGGCTGGTGGTCGCCTTGGTCCTGATGAGCGCGCAAATCGCCAATGGACAGGACAAGGAATTTCACCAGACCTATGATCTGGCGGAAAAAGGATCGGTCGCGATTTACAACACCAGCGGCACGATTCGCATTTCCAGTTGGAACGAAGCACGGGTTCAGGTGGATGCCGTCAAACGCGGACGCACCGAAGCCGATTTTGCCAACGTTCGGATTGAAGCGATTGCTCAACCGGAGCGCATCGAAATTCGCGTGATTTATCCGAGCGGGTTCAATTGGAGAAGTGGCGGCATTTCGGTGGATTTTGATCTCAAAGTGCCACGCTCCGCGTCGGTCAGTCCGAATACGACCAGCGGCGAGTTGACCATCACCGGGCCGATTGAACGCGTGGTGGCTCGCACCACCAGCGGCAACGTGTCGGCGCAAGACGTGACGGACACGGCCAGTTTGAATTCAACCAGCGGTAATGTGACGGCAACGCGTATCGGCGGCGAATTGCGTGCCAATGCCACCAGCGGAACGCTGACGATTACCGAAACGAATTCGCGAGTGTTTGCCAACGCCTCCAGCGGTTCGATCCGCGTCACGAATGCGCGCGATGATGTCAATGCGTCCGTCAATTCCGGAGACATCAAGCTGGAAAAAATCGGCGGGCGGGCGATTGTTCGTTCCAACAGCGGCTTGGTGGTCGTCAACGACGCTGGCGGAGACGTGCAGGTGACCAGCATGACCGACGACATCAACGTGTCGAATGTGCGCGGGCGAGCGACGGTGACCGCCATCAGCGGCAATGTCAGCCTGCGCAACATTGCCGAAGGCGTCAAAGCGACGGCCGTCAGCGGCTCGATCAGCATCAGCGATACAAAAGGCCGCGTTGAAGCCAGTTCGACCAGTGACAATGTCATCCTGACCAATCTGGACAGCCGCGAAGTTGTCGCCAAATCCACCTCCGGCAACGTGCAATTCACCGGAAAAATTCACGAAGGCGGCAGTTATGAACTGGAAAGTTTCAATGGCGAAGTCATCCTGATGTTGTCGCCCGACAGCAATTTTTATCTTTCGGCCCAAACGCACAATGGCGCGTTGAACACGGAATTTCCGCTGCAATTGACGCGCAGCATGGGCGGAACGTCGCTGACCGGAAGCGTCGGCAAAGGCGGCGCGGACATTCGCGTCAAAAGCTTTAATGGCAGCGTGCGTATCAGAAAAAGCGCGCAATAAAATCAACCAACCCCAAAAGGAGAATGAGATGAAATTGTTATTTGCCTGTTTAGTTCTGTTGGCTTTTGGCCTGACGTTTGTGGAATCGCCCAAAGCCCTGCGCCACCTGACGGAGCATCGCCACGATGCCAGTTCGGCTCATTCGGCGGACGGCAACGAAGTGAGCGACCAGATCAATAAAACGGTTACGTTGTCGCCCGGATCGAACGTTCGTATTTCCGGATTCAATGGCAAAGCGAACGTGGAAACATGGGATAGCGACAAAGCCGAAATCAATATTCAGGTTCGCGCGTCCAATCAGGAAGCGATGGAACGCAAACCGGTTCTGATTGAACACACCGGCAATACGCTGGTCATCCGAACCGAAAACGACAAAGAAGGCGGCAGATGGGGCAGAGACGGCGGCTGGGTTCGCCACGAAGTGAATGTGCGGTTGCCGCGTTCCAGCAATTTGAAAGTGTCCGGCATCAATGGCGCTGTCACCGTCGGGGCGTTGACCGGTGAAGTAGGGGTCAATGGCGTCAATGGGCGCGTCAAAGTCGAACAAGCCGGAACCATTGCCGAACTGAGCGGAATCAACGGCGGAGTTTCCGTTTCGATGATGCGATTTGGCGAAGGCGGGCTGAAAATCAGCGGCATCAATGGCGGCGTGGACATCGGTTTGCCCGCCGAAACCAACGCGGACATTGACGTGCGTGGCATCAACGGCGGCGTGGATTCCGATTTGCCGATTTCCATCCTCGGCGAAGTTCGCCGCGGACAGTTGACCGGCAAACTGAATGGCGGCGGCGCTCCGATCAAAGTTTCCGGCGTCAATGGCGGCGTGAAATTGCACAGGAATTAACCTGTCATTTTCCAGTTTCTGATTCCCAACTTCCATGGTTCTTCAATTGGCATCTTGTTGAATATTGAAGGGATGGAAGAAGGGAGTCGGAACCTGGAAACTCTGTTTTCTCAGGAACTTTCAGCCCACCTTCTCGTAACTAGCCTGTGTCGAACTTCTTGAAGTTCGTTTTTGAAACTCATAAAGTCCGAAAGCGGACACAACATCACAGCACCTGGATCAGGGGTTCTTGATCAACTCCACGATTGAATTGAAGTTAGCTAAATAGCAATTTACGGCATAATTTTTGTCTAGGGATTTCTGAAGAAAATTTTTCAACGATTCGCTCATCCACCAAGTACTAAAATTTTGGTAGTTAAACATCGAGTTGAGCGACGAATCATCAACAAGCAGAAGTCGAGGGAGGACCAACATGATTTCCGAAGCTTTGGGCAGAGCGAATGGCTCTTTGTCTTTGAAACCGCGCCCGGCATTGACCTTGGTCGGGTCGCAGCGGACGTGTTCACTGGATCAGTATGAATGTTTCATCGGCGTCAGCACGAATGTCGCCGACCTGAAACAGTTCATCAGCGTTCAGGCGTCGCAGCAAAATCCGGAAAAAGCCACGTTGCTGATTGCCGAACGAGGGTTGCGACAGGAACAGGTCGCCCGAATGTTGCATCAGGCCAGCGAACATTGGGCGCAGCCGTTTTTCGCCGTCAACGCCCACAGCCTGGACAGTGAAGCTCTGCATTCGCTGCTGTTCGGCCCGCGCGGCATGATGGAAACCTGTCAGGAAGGCACGATTTACATCAACGAACTGACCCGGTTACCGGCGAT
>JAEUQP010000492.1 GCA_016789645.1 Acidobacteriota bacterium
CGCCACCACCGGCGAAGCGTATTACCAGCAAAAACGATTGCCGCAAACCGACAGCTTCAAAGCGTCACCGACCGGCGCGGGCGACAAGCTGTATCTGGCCAGCGAAAGCGGCGTCGTGACCGTCGTCAAAATGGGCGAACAAATGGAGGTCGCGCATTCGACGACATTCGACGATCATTTCTTCGTCGCTTCGCCCGTCGTCGCCGAAGGCGATTTGTATCTGCGAAGCAAAACCCATCTGTTCTGCATCAGTGAAGGCAAGACAAAGTGAGAAAGCGATGAATCCCAAATCCTGGTTGCGATTATTGATTGTGTTGGCGCCGTTGATCTGGTTTGGCTTGGGCGCTCCGACACAATTGGCGCAGCAAGCGCCGGCTGGCGATTTTGAGAAAACCATTCAACCGTTTCTGGCAGAAAACTGCCTGGTCTGTCACAGCGCCAAAAAGGCTTCGGGCGAATTGAATCTGGAGCAATTCAAAACCGCTGCCGCTGTGATGGAACATCGCGAGCAGTGGGAACACGTGTTGTTGAAACTCAAAACCGGCGAAATGCCTCCCAAAGGATTTCCCCGCCCGGATGCCGCCGAATTGAAAACCGTCATCGGCTGGTTGGAATCGGAATTCGACCGTGCCGACCGAACGGCCAAACCCGATCCGGGACGCGTAACGGCGCGACGTTTGAACCGTGCCGAATACAACAACACCGTGCGAGATTTGCTCGGCGTGAATTTCAAACCGGCGGATGATTTTCCGCAGGACGATTCCGGATACGGATTCGACAACATCGGCGACGTGTTGTCGTTATCGCCCGTGTTGATGGAAAAATATCTGACCGCAGCCGAAACCGTCGCGCGCACGGCGGTGTTTGGCGCAGCCGCATTAAAACCCAAAGTCGAACGGTTGCGTCCGCCAACCGGCAGAATCAAATCCACAACGACGCCGCTGACCGATTACGATCTGACCGGATTGAGTTTGCCGAATTCGTTGCACGTCACGCATCGCTTCCCGGTCGAAGCGGAATACAGCTTCAAGGTCTTTTTGGGCGGAGTTCGTCCGGCAGGTTCCGAACCGTTGCCGCTGGCGCTGTGGATTGACGGCAAACAAGTACAAACTTTCGACTTCGATCCTGACGGCATCGCTTCGTTTTCCGAAGATCGGCAGGATTTCGGTTCGATGACGCACGACTTTCGCGTGCGTGTTCCTGCCGGAGATCACTGGATAGCGATTTCGGTTCAACGTCTTTATGAAGGCTTACCGCCCAGTTATGGCGGCCCGAATCCGTCCAAACGCCCGATTCCGCCGAAGCCGGAATTCAAACCGCCCCGCCGCCCGTTGCCGCCGGAACGCATCGCTGAGATCAAAAAACAGTTTGAAGCGCGTATGGCTGAAAAAGTCCCGGTCAACGAAGCCCGCATTACCGGCGTGGACGTCATTGGCCCGTACAACCAAACCCAAGGAGCATCTGCTGAAAGTCTGAAGAAAGTTTTCGTTTGCGGCCACGCTGCTGGAACTCATCAACCGGCCTGCGCGGAAAAAATCGTTGGGCATTTGGCGCATAGAGCTTATCGTCGTCCCGTCACTCCAGAAGAAGTTCGCAAATTGACCACGTTCGTCACGCTGGCTAAAAAACAGGGCGATTCCTTTGAAGAAGGCATCGTGCAGGCGATTCAAGCGATGCTCGTATCTCCACACTTCCTGTTTCGGCTCAGCACAGCGACTGAACGTGTCGCCGACTCGCAAGCCCCGCAACCCATCGGCCAGCACGAACTGGCATCGCGCTTGTCGTATTTTTTGTGGAGCAGCATGCCGGACGATGAATTGCTGCAACTGGCCGATCAGCACAAACTGCGTCGCCCGGAAGTGCTGGCAGCGCAGGTGCAGCGCATGCTGAAAGACCCGAAGTCAGAAGCGCTGGTGGAAAACTTCGCCGGGCAATGGCTGGAGCTTCGCCGATTGGAATCCGTCAAACCCGATCGCGACCGCTTTCCGCAATTCGATGAATACTTTCGCATGTCCATCCGCCGCGAAACCGAATTGTTCTTCGATCACATCATTCGCCAGGATCGTTCGCTGCTGGATTTCATTGACGCCGATTACACGTTCCTGAATGAACGGTTGGCGCGGTTTTACAAGATTCCGGGCGTCAGCGGGCCTGAATTTCGCAAAGTCACTTTGCCCGCTGGATCGAATCGCGGCGGCATTTTGACGCAAGCCAGCGTGTTGACCGTTTCGTCGTACACGACGCGAACATCAGTTGTGCTGCGCGGCAAATGGATTCTGGACAACATCCTGAACGCGCCGCCTCCGCCTGCTCCGCCGGGAGTGCCTACGCTGGACGAAAGTAAGATCGGCGAGGCAGCCTCGTTGCGCCAACAGATGGAACAGCATCGAACGAATCCGACCTGCGCCGCCTGTCACGCGCGACTTGATCCGTTGGGATTTGGGTTGGAAAATTTCGATGCCATTGGCGGCTGGCGAACGATGGATGGTAAGTTCCCGATTGATGCGTCGGGCGTATTGCCCGATGGACGCAGTTTCAAAGGCGTCGGCGAATTGAAAACCATCTTGAAAGCCGACCGCGACGCTTTTGCCGAAGGCGTGACCGACAAATTGTTGACCTATGCGCTGGGACGCGGCCTGGAACGGTATGATCGTCCAACTGTTCGCCAAATCGCCCGGCACGTGGCAGCCAAGGAATTCAAATTTTCCAGTCTGGTCATGGAAATCGTGAACAGCTTGCCGTTCCA
>JAEUQP010000503.1 GCA_016789645.1 Acidobacteriota bacterium
TCACGCGGCGGAGATCAAAAAGTTCCTCTCGCCAGAGTTTTCCGCCGATTTGCATTCGCCCTTTATGTTGCGTGACATGGCTCAAGCCGTGACACGGTTACGCCAAGCAATCAGTCAGCGGCAAAAAATTCTGATCGTGACTGATTTTGACGTGGACGGAACGACTTCCAGCGTCATTCTTTCCCAAACGTTGAAGTTGCTTGGCGGCGGCGATCTGATCGAATGTTACATCCCGAATCGGTTTACCGAAGGATATGGCCTGTCCAGTTTAATCGTCGAAAAGGCTGCTCAGGAAGGATTTAACCTGATTGTCACGGCGGATATCGGTATTAAATCTCACGCTGAAGCTCGCTTGGCGCGCGAGCGAGGACTGGACCTGATTATTTGTGACCATCATTTGCCCGATGGCGAAGATGTTCCGGCAGATGCTTACGCGGTATTGTGTCCGAAAGGCTCTTCCGGCGAGGGGTATCCCAACAAACATCTGGCAGCTTGTGGCGTGTCGTTGAAACTGGCTCAGGCCCTGCTCGCTGACCACCCCAAACGAGACGCGATTGTGGGCAGTTTGGCCAAGCTGACGGCGATCGGAACCGTCGCTGATATGGTGGATTTGGCCGAAGCAGAAAACCGGGCAATCGTCGCTCACGGGCTGAAGGGATTGAATCAGCCAAGCAACAATCCGGGGTTGCGAGCTTTGTTGAAGCTGTCGAACGTCGGCAATCCCATTACGCCGTTCGATGTTGGATTCAAAATTGGGCCGCGCATCAATGCCGCCGGGCGAGTCGCGCACGCCAATTCCGTGCTGAAATTGTTCGATGCGGTAGACGATGAAGAAGCCGGTAAGCTGGCCTTGCAATTGGATGATTTCAATTCCAAACGGCAACACATTCAGTCCGTGCTGGTCGAAAAGCTGAAACAGGCGATTGAAGACCGCAAAGACAATCTCGACCGTGTGCTGCTGTTTTCCGGAACCGAAGAAGAAGGGTTTCATCGGGGCGTGTTGGGCATTGCGTGCTCCAAGATCGTCGAAATGACCGGACGTCCAACGCTGATTTGTTCGGTCGAAAATGGATTGGCGCATGGCAGCGCTCGTTCGATCAACGGATTTCATCTGGTTGAAGCGCTGGATTACGCGTCGGAAGTCCTGGTCAAATACGGCGGCCATCCGATGGCGGCGGGCTTCACGGTTGAAACCGGCAAGATCGAGGAAATGCGCTGGCGATTGAATCGTCACGCCTCTGAAGTCTTGCACGAAGAAGATTTAGGGCGCCGGTTGACCGCTGATGCCGAAATCGGGTTGCAAGATGTGACCGTCGCCAATGCCAAGTTGCTGGCGAGGCTGGAACCGCACGGCGTAGGAAATCCGCAACCGTTGTTTTTGCTGCGAAATGCGCCTTTGCGTTCAGCGCAAATCCTGAAAGAGAAACACCTGAAACTCCTGCTTGGTCGCGATAAAACCCAGATCGAGGCTCTGTGGTGGAATGCGGCCGAACACCAAACCCGTTTGGCTGTCGGCAAGGAAATCAGCCTGCTTTGCCGCCCCGAAATCAACAGTTGGAACAACCGCGAAACCTGCCAGTTGAAAATCGTGGATGCATCGGTTTTCTGAGCCGCCGAACTTTTTGCAGGCCTGAAGACTTTTTGCGTTCTTTCGGCGGCTTTCGAGCGTAAAGTTAGCTTGACGATTGAACCCCTAAGACGTGTTGTCTGCATTCAATTTAGGAGGAGTGATGCAAAAATTGATTCAAGTCGCGCTGATGGTCTGTGTGCTGACGGGTTTAACCGTCGCGCAATCTTCTTCAAATTCAAATTCAAAACCAATTGCCAAGAAACCTACGGCTCAACCGGCAGTGACCAAAACTGCGGTTTCGACGATTTCGCCTGTTTCATCGGAATTGTTGAATCTGTTGCCCGCGTCTGACTTGTTGGCGGTCGTGGATGCCAATCGCCTGTTCAATGAATTGCTGCCGAGCCTGGCCGGGATGCAGGCGGGTGGTTTGGACAAGCTGGCCAAAGAATTGACCGAGTTCACGCAGAAGACCGGCATTGATCCGACGAAGATCAATGGCGCGGTTCTGGGCTTGAACCTGAACGGGTTGCAGGCGACAGGCGCGATCATTGTTTCAGGCGTGGATTTGAACGGCCAGCAAATCGAATCTGCGATGAAAGAGTTCAAGGCAGAATTCAAAGCCTCGGATTACAAAGGCAAGACGATTTACAGCTTGATTTCCAAAGTCAAAGCGCCGGAAGCCGGGCCGCTTTCGGTCAACACAGATCAAATGGCGTTGGCAGCATTGGGCGGCCAGAAATTTGTGTTTGGCGATTTGAGCGCCATCAAATCCGTGATTGATGCCAGCACAGGCGCGGCCAAAGGTGGCGTGACGCCGGAAATGATGTCCGTGCTCAACGAAACCAAAGCCTCCGCCTTGTTGCGTTTTGCCCTGAGCATTCCTGAACCTTTGAAAGCGGAAGCCGCGGATCAGGGCGATTTGTTCAAGTCGGTTTCCACGATCAAAGTGATTTTGGGCGCGTTGGATGTCGCCTCTGACTTGAGCCTGTCACTGGATGCGCTGATGCGTACGCCGTCGCAAAAGGAAGCCACCGAGCTGGAAGATGGATTGAAAGGGCTGGTGGGATTGGTCAAAGGGATTTTTGGCGGAAGCTCTGGCGATCCTAAAACCGACGCGATTGGCCAATTGGTGGATCAGATCAAAATCAGTTCGAAGCTGAACGACGTTTCGCTGTCCATTGCGTTGCCGCGCGCGACGCTCGATCAATTGCTGAAAAAACCTGCTCCAGCGGAAAAGAAGCCATAACAAAATCGAGCGGATTGGAAAACCTGCTTTGCAGCAAAAAAGGCTGGTCAGTTGTGCGACTGACCAGCCTTTTTGCTGCTAAACATTCAAAGCCAGATTACTGACCGGAGTTGGCAAAGAACTTGTCAATCCGATCCTGATACACCTTGATCTTGCCTTCGGCTTCGTAACGCTTGCGTGCGTTTTTGATGAAGGTGTCGAAGAAGACGCTCTGGCGCTCGCCGATAATCGTTTGTCGCAGCGTTTCTTTTTCCGCCGCCAACCGGGTCAGGTCGGCATCGGTGCGTTTCACTGCCGCGAAGATCAGGTACGAAGCTCCGACTTTCACCGGAGTTTTGCAGACATCGCCTTCCTTCAAGGTCAGCATCAAGGCATTGGCTTGATTCTGAGCTTGCAAACCGCCGCTCGAAGCGCCCGGCCATTGGTAAGTGTTGAAATTCGTATCTTTCTTGATCGTCAGGTTTTCCGCTTTGATCAGGCGTTCCAGATCGGCGGCATTGGTTGCCTGTTTGGCCAGATCATACGCGCGGGATTTGGCCAGATCGGGTTCTTTTTCGCGGCGCAGACCTTCTTCCACCATATTGCGCGCCTGATCGAAGGACAATTCCGCTCCGCCTTCCAGCAATTCCAGCACTCTGGGAACGGCATAACCGCCGGGAATGCTGACCGGAGTTCCGATGTCGCCCTTTTTCAATTCCTTGACGGCATTATCGAACGCCGGATTGTTCGCACGGCTTTTGCTGTCGCCGAGTTCCGGCAGGGAATCGCCATCTTTGAAAAACGGCGTGGTCTTGATCATCGTTGCCGGATTGACCTTGATCTCTTTGGTAATTTCTTCTGCGCCTTTGATCAGGTCTTTCACTTCGGTCGCTTTTTCGTAAACCCGTTGTGCCAGTTCGCTGGCTTTTTGGACCGAGCGGTTGTTTTTGGCGGTTGCCAGCAACGTTGGTTTCATTTGCTCGAAGGGAACTTCCCGCTGCTCGGTGACTTTCAGCAGATATTGGCTGTTGCCTTCACTGAAAGGGCCGTCAATTTTCCCGACTTCCAGGTCGCTGGTGTAAACGCGCTGTTTCCAGTCGCTGGTTTTGTTCGGGTCTTTTTTGATCCAGCCGATGTCGCCGCCATTGGCTTTGCTGGGATCCATCGAATTGCCTTTGGCCAGCGCGGCAAAATCTTCCTGCGGAACGCCTTCGCCTTTGGCGCGTTTGGCCAGTTCGGCCATCTTGGCGTTGACGGTTTCGGTGTCCGCCGGCGAGAGCCGATCCAGCCGAATGACGCTCACGCGTTTTTCGAACTGTTTGTTGCTTTCGTATTGGGCTTTCAGTTCGCTGTCCGGGATGGAGATGGTCTTTTCAGCATCCTTGCTGGCGACGAACACATATTCGACTTTGCGCGTCGGAGCCGTCGCTTTGTACTGATCCTTGTGCGCGTTGTAATACGCCTGCAACTCGGCTTCGGTCGGCGTGTATTTGCTGCGAACCTTGTCCAGATCAACGGTGGCGTACACCAGCTCAATGCGGGTGTTGTCTTTCTTGAACCGTTCTTCGATATCGCGGTCGGAAACCTGTTCCGCCGACGTCAGAAAGCTGCGAACTTTGCGAACGCTGATTTCATTGCGGCGATCCTGTTCGTAAGCGGCAATGTCGAATCCCTGCAATCGCAAACGGCGTTTGTATTCCTCTGGGCCGATCCATTGGCCGGTGTTCGGATCCACATTCATGCGCTTGATGGTTTCGGATACTTCGCCGTCCGTGCCGGTCAGATTCAACCGAGCGGCCTGATCCAGCACCAGTTTGTTGGAAATCAATTGATCAAGCGCCTGCTGGTCAAGCCCGAAGGATTTCAGCGTGGACAGCGGAAAATTCTGTCCGCGCGAAATAAATGAAGCCAGTTGCTGCACCTGGGCGCTGAATTCTTTGAGCGTGATTTCCTGATTTCCGACTTTGGCAATCACTTCGTCGCCCGCAGACGAGCCGGTGATCGTTCCCATGCTGTTGTTGGCGGTGGGAATGTAAAACGCGATGAGACCGATGAGCAGCAGTGCGCAGAAGGCGAGTAGCACGAAATTGCGCGAGCGCTCAAGTTTGGCAAAGAAGCGAAGCATAACTGTTGGTACTCCGAAACTGAATTTTGATGTGAGGGTTGAAGTCGTAGAACGGTCCCGACTCCGCCCGGAAGTCGGGCATATTAGCGGCTGTCCACGATTCATTCAAGCCGGTCGGGTTTGGCTCAAAGCTGTTTTCCGACGCACTCGAACCCCAGTGCGCGGCGAATCAAGGAGAATTTCTGCAAGCTCCGACGGCGAAACCCGTCAACAATTGTAAATCGTTTTGATCGTGTTAAAGTTTGAAACCGAGGATTCCAACATCATTCAGAAGATTGACAGAGGGTTGAGCATGATTCGCCGCACAGGAAATTTAGTCGCGTTTGTGGTCATTTTTTCACTGCTGATCGGTTCGCCGGTCGCATTGGCGCAGAGCGGAAGAGGACGAAACACTCCGCCGCCGACTCCGCCCAAACCAACTACACCCAAACAAAATCTCCCTCCCACCACAGTGCTGGGCATTCCCGAAGGCGGAAAGGCCATACGGCAGGAACTCGACAACCTGACTTCGCGGGTGGATTTGCGAAATGGATTGACCGTGTTGTCGCGCGAACGGCATTCCGCGCCTCTGGTGGCTGTCAATGTCACGATCAAAGCTGGAATTCTGACGGAGTCGGACGAAATGGCGGGCATTGCCCGGTTGACGCAAAAAGCCATTTTGCGCGGAACAGCAACGCGCAACGGTGCGGCAATCGAACGCGAAGTGGCGCGATTGGGCGGTCAACTGGCTTCGCAGGTGGGATATGACCAAACGACATTCACAGTGATTGCCGCCGCCGAAAGTTATGCGGCGGTGGTTGAATTGCTGGCCGATGTGATTTTGCATCCGGCGTTCAAAGATGACGACATCAAAAAAGCCGCCGCCGAAGTTCTGCTGGAAAGCAAACAGGCACAAGATCAGGTCGAAACCGCCGCCATGGAAAAACTCCTGGCTGCCGCATTCACCACACATCGGCTGAAACGCGGCAGCGCCGTATCGGAAAGTTTTCTGGCTTCGGCGACTTCGGCTCAGGTACAGGCGTTTTACCAGGCGCATTACCGCCCGGCGAATGCGATTGTCACCGTGCTGGGCGATGTCTTCACGCTGAATGCCATTGGTCAGGTGCAGCTCCGGTTTGGCGATTTCAAAACCGTTGCCAGCGCTCAGCCTGCGGGCGGAGTCGGGAGTCGGGAATCGGGAGTGGGGAACTCGCAAGCATCAAAATCGCAGACCGCAGCAAAACCTTCAGCGACTGCCAAACCTGCGACAACAGTGCAGAAACCAACCATCGGCACTCAACCCAATTCTACGGCGGCGACTGCTGCGGCATCTTCGCCGACCAGCCAACTTGCCGAAGACCAATCCGCAATCCGCAATTCGCAATCCGCAAGCATCGCTTCCACGTTGGAAGAAGCGGCGCAGGACAAACTGCGTTACGGCAATGCGCGCGCCGACATCAGCCAGAGTTGGGTGACGTTTGGATATCGCACGCATGGATTCAAAGCCGACAAGGAAGGTT
Organism: Acidobacteriota bacterium; assembly: GCA_016789645.1. Classification (GTDB taxonomy): domain Bacteria; phylum Acidobacteriota; class Blastocatellia; order RBC074; family RBC074; genus RBC074. The sequence continues at coordinate 6,420 of JAEUQP010000503.1, forward strand.
TGAAGGAAATGGCCGTGCTGGAAGTTCTGGCGGCTGTGCTGGGATTGGGCGACGGATCGCGGCTGAGCCAGGGATTGCGCGACGGACTGGCTTCGCGCGACAAACTGAGCGTGGCCAGCTTCACCAGTTTCAGTTACCAAAAACTGCCTGGATTCGGGATGCTGGTTGGGCAGATTCGCGTTGAACCGGAACGCATTGATCGCGCAGAAGCCGAATACTTCCGCGAAATCGAACGCTTTCGTCGCGAACTCATCAGCGAAGGCGAATTGCAGCGCGCCAAGTTTCTGCTGGAAAAATTGCACTTCGATTCGATGGCGAGCTTTGAACAGGACGCCGAATTGCTGGCCGCATATCAGGCGCGATTCGGCGATTGGAAAACCTTCGATGCGCGGTTGGCTCGATTGCGCGCCGTCACCGCGCAGGAAGTACAGCAAGCTGCGGCCAAATACCTGAGCATCAGCGCGCTGACCGTCTCCGAATACGAACCGCGCACGGCCATCGCCCGCACCTTTACGCCGGAAAAATTTGCCGAACTGGTGGCGACCTTCGCTCCAGCGGCAGTGCAACCGATCAACGCCGCTGATGTGAAACCGGCGCTGGCGTTGAAAACGTTCGCGCAAGGCGCTGAGCGCAATCAGGTCAGCGAAGGCCAGAATGTTGTCATTGCTTCCATTCCGTTGCCGATCCGGGATTATTCCGTGCTGCGCGGTTCGCGCGCCTACGTCCGCGAAGACAAATCGCTGCCGTTGATTTCGATCAGCGTGCTGTTTCAAGGCGGACGACTGATCGAAGATCCGTCCACCAGCGGCACAACAGAGTTGATGCTGCGCGCGATGGCTCGCAGCACGACCACGCGCAAAAGCGATTTGATCGCCCTGGAACTGGAAAGTTATGGCGGGCAACTTCGCGTCGTGAACGAAGCGGACTTTTTCGGCTTCACGCTGGATGTGCTGTCGCGCAACGCCGAAAACGCCGTCAAGCTGTTGCTGGAAATCGTCGAAACGCCGTATTTCGGCAAAGAAGAAGTCGCGCGCGAAAAAACGATTTTGCTGGCCGATCAACTCAATAGCCGGGACGACGACGTGGCGCGCGCCGATGAATTGTTGCGCGCCTCGCTGTATCCCGGCCATCCATACGGGTTGCCGCGTTTCGGGCTGGCCGAAGTCGTCAGAGGATTGGGCGAAGAAAAGTTGGAAGAATGGCACAACAAAACCATCAAACGGCAATATCCGTTGCTAATGATTGTTGGCGACACGGATGGTTCGGCATTGGTTTCGCGCATCTTTTCCGAGGGATTGAAGCGTGGCGATCTGGACAAAACACTTAAGGTGAATTTGCCGCCTCTGGCCGGATCGGGGCAGGAACGAACCGAACCGCGCGGCAGAGCCTTGGCAACGCAAGCCGTCGGATTTCGACTTGGCGCGGCATCACCTCCGCA
>JAEUQP010000537.1 GCA_016789645.1 Acidobacteriota bacterium
CATTTTGCGCGGACGGCTGAGCGTGCGGCGGACTTTGCCTCGCTCCATCGCCCGCACGGCGGCATTCAATCGTTCGATCAATCGTGTGTGTTTGTTGTCGGGGTACGGATCCATAAGCTATTTCAAAAACACAGCATCAACGTAAACCACTTCGCCTGTCGCAGAACAAGTCTGCTCCAAATTGCCCGCGTACCGAAATCCCAAATCGTTCAGCAATACAGCCAGTTCAATGAAAGAGGGTTGTTGGTCGTAAAGTTTGTACAAATTGGCTTCGACAATGCAGGCGCGCGCTTGTCGCAGCGTTTCGGTGGCGCCCGCAATCACCTGCCGTTCGTAACCTTGCGTGTCGAGCTTGATCAGAAGTTCCGGTTGCAACGATTGCCCACCGAGCGCGGCGTCGAGCGTCGTCAGTTTCACCGGCACAGTGTCCTGCGCGCGCGTTTGCGGATACAACTGATTGCAAACGTCCGTCGTCACCAACAATGAAGACGACGCGCTGTGTTCGGTATGCCGAAACATCTGCGCTTCGCCGTCTTCGGCTCCGAGCGCGACGTTGAACGCCTGAACTCGACCGGATTGAGCCGCGGCCCAACGTTGCAATTCCGCAAACGGTTCGGCCAGCGGTTCGAAGCAAAACAATCTGGCTTGGGGGAAAAATTGAATGATGTGTCGAGCGAATTGCCCAGTGTTCGCTCCAACATCCACGATGGTTCGAATCGGCAGATGCCGCAAACCCAGCAACGTGCGGCTGGGGCTGCGGTCGGCTCTGGTGAGTTCCAATCCAACCATTTCAAACGCGCGTTTGACGACCGACCCAATCGAAGCCATTCAATCGCCTTCCTTCAAGCCCGGTAAAATTCGGCGATCTTTTCGACGACGTATTGCTGCTGGTCGGCGGTCAGTTCGGCGTAAATCGGCAACGACAAACATTCCCGCATCGCTTGTTCCGTTTCCGGCAAATCGCCGAGCTTGCCACCCAGAAATGCAAAACATTCCTGCAAATGCAGCGGAACGGGATAATACACTTCGGTGCCAATGCCGGCGGCTTGCAGATGCGCCTTCAGTTCGTCGCGGCGCTGACAGCGAATCGTGTATTGATTGTAAATGTGGCGACTGTCGGCATGCGCTTTCGGCAAGACGATTTCTTCAACTCCGGCAGCCGCGAACCACTGTTCATACCGCGCGGCATTGGCGCGACGCGCTTCTGACCAATCGTCCAGACGCCGCAGCTTGACGCGCAAGACAGCGGCTTGCAGCGCATCCAAACGACTGTTGATGCCTACGACCTGATGGTAATACTTCGGCTCCATGCCGTGAACGCGTAAGATGCGCAGCTTCGCGGCCAGTTCGTCGTCTTCGGTCGTCATCAACCCGCCATCGCCTGCTCCGCCAAGATTCTTGGACGGAAAGAAGCTGAAACAACCAATCGCTCCCATCGTGCCCGCGCGCCGGGTTTGAAAATCAGCGCCAATGGCCTGGGCGGCGTCTTCGACAATCGGCAAATTGTGTTTGGCGGCAATGTCGGCAATCACGTCCATGCGCGCGCACTGGCCGAACAAATGAACCGGCATAATCGCTTTGGTGCGCGGCGTGATGGCGCGTTCCAACAATTCGACGTTCAAATTGAAATCGTCGTACGCGATGTCAACGAACACAGGCCGCGCGCCCAGTCGAGTTACCGCGCTGGCCGTCGCAAAAAACGTAAACGAAGTCGTAATGACTTCATCGCCTGCTCCAACGCCCAACGCCATCAACGCCAACAACAGCGCATCCGATCCCGAAGCGCATCCAATGGCATGTTTGGCGTGGCAATACTCGCCAACCTCGCGTTCAAAATCGGCGACTTCCGCGCCCATCACAAATTGTTGAGAATCAAAAACGCGCGTCACCACCGCCATCACATCTTCGCGGATGGTTTGGTGCTGCGCGACCAAATCGAGCAAAGGAACTTTCATCGTCAAAATTCTTCTTTCGTGCTTCCTGTAGAAACTGTCATAGCCAGAACGAGCA
>JAEUQP010000555.1 GCA_016789645.1 Acidobacteriota bacterium
GACCTATCGCCCGAACCTGACTGGGGCGAACCTGTACAACGACACCAGCGATCCGAACAACTACCTCAATCCGCGCGCGGTGGCCGTACCGACTGACCGCACGCAACCATTCGGAACAGCAGGCCGCAACATCGTGCGCGGCCCAAGCTTCTTCCAAACCGATTTGGGATTGCACAAGGCTTTCCCGCTGTGGAAAGAAAGCACCAAACTGGAATTCCGCATGGAAGCGTTCAACCTGTTCAACAAAACCAACTTCCTGACGCCGGACAGCAACGCCAATAACGTTCGCTTTGATACGGCAGGCAATTACGTTGGCAATTACGGCAAGATCACTGCGACCTTCCCGGCACGACAGATTCAGTTCGCGCTGAAGCTGATCTTCTAAAACCGCAAACACTCAGTGTCGGTAGCCCGCGCGTAAGCAAGGGCTTTGGTCTCCAAGCTCAAGCCCTTGCTTACGCAGGCTACCGACACTCATTCAATAGGCTTGATCCGATGATCTCAAAACAATCGTTTCTTTCGCTTACCCTTCTTCTCGCCTTCGCCGTTTCGGCACTCGCCCAAACCAAAACTGAAAACGTGATTCTCATCACGCTCGACGGAGCACGCACACAGGAAATGTTTGGCGGTTTAGACCTCGACATCCTGAAAGACAAAACCCGGCGCGGCAAAGTCGAAGATTCTGCACTGTACAAAAAGTATTGGGCCGCAACGCCCGAAGAGCGCCGGATGAAATTGCTGCCGTTTTTCTGGGGAACCCTGATGAAAGATCACGGTTCGATTGCCGGCAATCGCAGCCTGAATAGCGCCGTGATGACCACGAACAAAATGTGGTTCTCGTATCCTGGCTATTCCGAAATCCTGACCGGGCAGGCCAACGACAGTGTCATTAACAGCAACGACCGCAAACGCAATCCAAACACCAGCGTGCTGGAATTCCTGAAACGCAAACTGAAGCTCAACAAAACTCAAGTGGCGCTGTTCGGATCGTGGGACGTGTTCAACTGGATTGCCGAACACGAAGAAGGCGCAGTGACGATCAACGCCGGTCACGAACCTTACGAATTGGCAGCAAGCGCCGACACCAAAGCGTTCAGCAAACTGCAAACCGAAAAGCTCAGTCCGTGGGACAGCGTGCGGTTTGATTACTTCACGTTCGAGTTTGCGATGGAGCATTTGAAGCGGTATCAACCACGCATGCTGCATCTCGCCTTGGGCGAAACCGACGACTGGGCACACGGCGGCGATTACACCCACACGCTGGATTCGTTCCACCGCAATGACCAGCAGTTCAAACAGCTTTGGGATTACCTGCAAAGCTCGCCAAAGTACAAAGGCAAGACTTCGATCCTTATCACCATTGACCACGGTCGCGGCAACACCATCAAAGACTGGACTGACCACGGCGAAAAGGTCCCGGAAGCCCAATATATCTGGATGGCCTTCGTCAGCCCGGATTCGCAGCTTCGCGGCGAATGGAAGGATGCCGAAACGATTTACCAAAACCAGGTGGCGGCAACGCTCTGCCGCTGGCTGGGCATTGATTACAGCGAAAACAATCGGCAGGCGGGCAAACCCATTTCCCGTCTTTTCAGCAAGTAAACAAAACAGGATTCCCAGGATTTTGATTCAGGGGTAACAGGATGATCTTGTTCACCCTGAAAAAAAATCCCGTGCATCCTGTTTTCCTTATGTTGCTCAAAGCGAACATGAATCCCACTACACCTCCAGCGCAAAACCGACTGACTTCGATGGACGCCTATCGCGGCTTCGTGATGTTTTTGATGGTCGCGGAGGTATTGCACCTGAGCCGGGTCGCCGCCGCACATCCCAACTGGTTTTGGAATTTTCTGGCGCGACATCAAACCCACGTGGAATGGTACGGCGCGACGCTGCACGATCTGATTCAACCGTCGTTTTCCTTTTTGGTCGGCGTGGCACTTCCCTACTCCATCGCCAGCCGCGTGGCCAAAGGCGATTCCAAACCGACGATGTTTCGACACGCCGCCTGGCGGGCGCTGGTGTTGATTCTGCTCGGCGTGTTTCTGCGTTCGGTCGGCAAGTTGCAAACCAACTGGACGTTTGAAGACACCTTGTCGCAAATCGGCATGGGCTATTTGTTTTTGTTCGCGCTGGGATTTTGTTCAATGCGGATTGTTTGGGGTTCGCTGGCCTTTGTGCTGGTTGGTTACTGGCTGGCGTTTGTGTTGTATCCGCTCCCGCCATCGGGATTCGATTACACGGCTGTTGGAGTTCCCGCCGATTGGCCGTACCACGCTTCGGGCATTGCCGCGCACTTCAACAAAAACAGCAATTTGGCGTGGGCGTTCGACACATGGTTTTTGAATCTGTTCCGCCGAGAAAAGCCATTCCTGTTCAACGGCGGAGGTTATTCCACGCTCAGCTTTATTCCGACGCTCGGTACCATGATTCTGGGTTTGATCGCCGGACGCTGGCTGCGCGAAGAATCCACCGACAAAACCAGGCTTCAGAAACTGGCCATCGCTGGCGTCGCAGGCATCGCGTTGGGATTGGTGCTGCACTATTCGGGAATTTGCCCCTCGGTCAAACGCATCTGGACGCCAAGCTGGACGCTTTACAGTGGCGGCTGGTGCTTTCTGCTGTTGGCCGGGTTTTATGGCTTGATAGACAAGCTCGGCTACAAACGCTGGTCGTTTCCGTTGGTCGTCATCGGCATGAACTCGATTGCGATTTACGTGTTGTCACATCTGATAGACCGATTCATCATCGCTTCGTTTCGCATTCACTTCGGCCAGA
>JAEUQP010000289.1 GCA_016789645.1 Acidobacteriota bacterium
GCGCCCCCACGCTTTTTGAAACACATTGTGCAGCGTCAATTCCGCTGGACTGCCCTGTGCAGCCGCGTCAGCATTCAGAAAAAGCAGTTGATACAGGTATTGGCCGTAACTGCGAGTTCCTTCATCGCGACGACGAATCAACTCTGCTTCTTCGGCATCACCAATCTTGATGCGTTGTTTGTGCCAACTACCGTCATCCAGCTCGGCTTCGACTCGGTAATAATCGCCGTCCTGTGGCCCCAGGATGCGAATGCGAATCCAGCAAAAATCTTCTTCGGGCTGTGTGCTCACTGCAATTCTCCTTTTCGCAACCGAACCGCCGGATCGCCAAACAAGATAAAGGTTTCGGCATCGTTGCGCGCCAACCACAATCCCGCCAAATCCGCGTCTGAAGCCTTGCCGTCTTCGATCATGCCGGTCATCTGGCGAGACAATTCGTTCGCTCGATTGCTGAATCCGACCAGCGCGTGGCCAAGTGGGCGTCCGCTGAGAATCGTGTAAAAGGCGTCTTCAAACGGCTGTAACTGCTTGCCCGCTCCGGCGGTAACAATCGAAGTCTGCCAGGCGCGTTCAACGTGGCCGAAAATTCCCAACGCACCGCCTTTCGGATGGCTCAGCAAAGCTTGCGGCAACTGCGAAAAGAACGGCTTATCAGGAACAACCGGCTGTTCGTTCTTTTGCAGCTTGAAACGATTCACATTTGGAGTTCCCGCACCGTAACAGGCAAAGAAAAAGCAGATCATTCCAAACACATCGGCATCGGCTGGCAAATCGGCTCCGGCAAAATAATGTTCCGGCTTCAAAGCCCCGGCAGTGATGCCGAAATAATCCTGGCACAACAATGCGCCTTGCGCCGGAGCTTGCCGAGCGTCCCCATTCGGCCACGCCAATCCGTGGCTGGCCGTAAACAACAATGAAGGCGCAGGCTTGCTTTTGCCGCGTTTGAACACATCCAGCAAGGCCTGTTTTTTCGATTCTTCGGGAGTCAAATAACGCCGATTGTAAAGAACAGATTCATTCGTCTTCAGCCGTTTGTAGATTTTGGTTTGCTGATCGTCCGCCAACGGTTTGACCAGCAATTCAGAACTGAGTTTGGTCGCACCGTCGTTTTTCTGGCGCGGCCCGAAATAGACGATGTCTTTGTTGGTGGGCGCTTTCTTGGCTTTCTCTTCGTATTCGATCACGCTGTTGACGTAAGCGGTGTACTCTTCGACCTTGTCGAAATACAGTCGCCCGACGGCGTAACCGGCGGCAAGCAGATGTCCAAACTTGAACGGGATTTTTTCAGGACTGCCGACCAGCAAAATGTAATACGGCATGCAGGTGGGATTGACGGTAGCGAAATCGGCTTTGTTTTGAATCAACCAATCGCGCGCGCCTTCACCGTTGTAGTTTTCAATCCATTTGACGATTTTGTCGGCGTCGTCCGTTTCAAATTCATCACGGATCATTCGCAAACGCCGCTCAAACAAAGGGCGCATGGCTTTTTTGACCGCCGGGTCTTCGTCTTTGTGAAAGACAATCGCCCAACCGGTTTCGCCGAATTCCAGCGGATCAACGCCTTGCGGCAACCCCAACACTTCTTGCGAAGATTTCGCCTGCCGACGTTTGACAGCCAGGTCTCTGGCCGCTTCTTCTGCGCTTGGTTGAAACTCGCGCATCATCTTGGCGGCTTCTGCCAGCGAAATCGGTTCGGACAGATATTCACCTGTCGCGCCATTGATGCCATTGATGATGACCAGATTATCCAGATTCAGATTATCGTCTTGATTGATTGGATTATTGCCAGTGACAGCCATGAAAATGCCTCCGGGAAGTTTGAGTTGATGATTCAAATTGCGAATCGGAAACGGCTGAGTCAAATCTTTGAATTCGCGGTAACGACGGCGCGCAGTATACTCCAACCTGTTCATCGGTCAATTGAATTGTTCGGCGTTTGGTTTCAAGATGCGCACGACGAGTCATAAGCTCGTCAACCTTCATACACTTTCAATCAGGAGAACTTATGAACTGCCCGAAATGTGGAACTCAATTGCCGACAGACGCCAAATTTTGCAGTGTCTGTGGATCGAACATTGCCGCTCAACCTGGCGCTTATGCGCAAGCTCCGGCCAGCGGAATTCGCATAGATTCCGATGGTCGCGGCAGCGGTCGCGGATACAGTTTCGACATTCAACATGCCGGAGCTTTTGCATTGGCCGTCATTCAGTTGCAAGCCGGGCAATCCATCCAGGCCGAAGCGGGCGCGATGGTTTCCATGTCCGGCAACATCGAATTGCAATCCCAAATGAAAGGCGGATTGATGGGCGCTTTCAAGCGCATGGTCGGCGGCGAATCAGCGTTTGTTTCAACGTTCACCGCTCGCGGTGGAGCCGGCGAAGTCACCTTCGCGCCGGGTTCGCCCGGAGACATTGCCGCCATCGAAATGAACAACCAATTGTTCAACGTGCAATCGTCGTCTTATCTGGCGGGAGATGTCAGTTTGCAGGTCAACACCAACTGGGGCGGCGGGCGAACCTTTTTCAGCGGTGAAGGCTTGTTCGTGCTGCAAGTGCAAGGCAGCGGTTTGTTGCTGGTGTCGTCATTCGGCGCGATTCATCGCAAACGGCTAAGTCCTGGTGAACGGTACGTGGTGGACACGGGCCATCTGGTTGCGTGGGAATCTCACATGCCATATGAACTGCGCCGCGCTGCTCAAGCAGGCTGGTTGCGCAGTCTGGTCAGCGGCGAAGGCATCGTTGCCGAATTCACAGGTCCGGGCGAAATCCTGATTCAAACCCGCAACTTGGCGGCATTCGCCGGAATGCTGAAACCGTTTTTCCCATCTCAATCCGGCGGAGGCACAACCATCGGCAATCTGTTTGGCGAATGATTTTCGTCGCCTTCCTCATTTCGAATTTCCGCTTCACGTTTCAACCCCAAATTTTGATGGAGATCGTGAAGCGGAAAATGAAATTTCAACACTTTTTTCATTTCAACCCAAACCACGGCGAATCCTTCATTGCTCGTTCAAGCTCTCAAGGGTAATATCGCCTCACCTTGCTTTGTTGGTCTGACTTACAAATGACGACCAAATCATCCATCCATCATCTTTTAAGGAGAGTTCAAAAATGAGTGAAACGACTTCGCGGAGAAACTTTGTCAAAACCGGTGTCGCTGCCGCCGGAACTGCTGCCGTTTACCATCGCAATGTTCACGCCCGCATTTTGGGCGCGAATGATCGCATCAACCTGGGCTTCATTGGCGTGGGCGGTCGCGGCAGATCGTTGTTGCGTGATTTTTCTCTGGCACTGCAAACAAATCCAGCTCAAATCGTCGCGGTCTGTGACACTTACCGCAAACGGCTAGGTCAGGCGGAACAGCGCCTGATAGAAGCGAAACAACCCAAGCCGGAATTTTCAACATTGGATTACCGCGAAGTCATCGCTCGCAAGGATATTGACGCTGTCGTCATTGCTACGCCGGATCACTGGCACGCTCCAATTGCCATCGCCGCCATGCAAGCGGGCAAAGACGTGTATTGCGAAAAACCCATGACTCGCACGGTCGAAGAAGCCAAGAAGTTTTACGAAGCGGCAAAGGCGACCAACCGTGTCGTCCAGATCGGTTCGCAAACCACATCCAGCGACCAATGGTGGAAAGCTCGCAAAGCGATCGCCGACGGCATGATCGGTCAGTTATTGATGAGCCAGGGTTCCTACCATCGCAACTCCATCGAAGGGGAATGGAACTACACCATTGATCCGAATGCCGGCCCGAACGGCAAAGGCGACGATTACATTGACTGGAAAATGTGGCTGGGCAACGCGCCCTCGCGTCCTTTTAGCGCTGAACGCTTTTTCCGTTTCCGCAAGTATTGGGACTATTCCGGCGGCATTGCCACGGACTTGTTCTATCACGTCGTCGCGCCGCTGAACCTCTGCTGGGGCGAAGGACAATTCCCGCACAAAGTCATGGCCTCCGGCGGAACTTACGTGTTCAAAGATGGCCGCGAAGTGCCCGACACATTCCATCTGATTGCCGAATTCCCGAAAGGCCATTCGCTGGTGCTGAGCAGTTCGATGGCCAACAGCCAGCACATTCCGGGACTGATTCGCGGCCACGAAGGCACGATCATGATGGTTCCCGAAGGCCAGTTTGAAGGCCGCGTGGAGCACATCACCGTCACGCCGGAACGGATCTTCAAGAAGAAATTCGTCGAAAAATATGGCAGCGAAGAAGTCAAATTGATGACCGAAAAACGCGAAACGCATTACGAAAACTTCCTGCGCTGCGTGAAGACTCGTGAAAAGACCGTGCTCGATCCGCTGACGGCGTATAAAGCCATGACCACCATCGGAATGGCTGTTCAGTCGTACCGCGAAGGCCGCGTGCTCTATTTCAATGAAGCAACGCAAAAAGTCACCGACAAACCAGCCGAAGCGATGCAGGCCAAAATCTAGCCAACCGGCGACATCATTCTTCCACGAAGAAGACGAAGATTCACGAAGAGAAAAATTCATCGTGTCTCTTCGTCTTCTTCGTGGATTTCTTTTCTCTTTTGCAAATGCAAACCACCGAACAACCTCCTTCACTCACACGCGGAATTGGGTTGGTGCAAGCGACGGCGTCGAACATGCTGATGATGATCGGCATTGGCCCGTTCATCACCATTCCGCTGATTCTGGCCGCGATGGGCGGCCCTCACGCAATGCTGGGTTGGCTGGTGGGAGCCATTATTGCCATCTGCGATGGGTTGGTCTGGGCGGAACTTGGCGCGGCCATGCCGGGTTCGGGCGGTTCCTACCACTATCTGCAAAAAGCGTATGGCGAACATTCGTTGGGACGACTGATGTCGTTTTTGTTCATCTGGCAAACCGTCTGCACAGCTCCGTTTTCCGTCGCAGGCGGCGCCGTAGGCTTTGCCGGGTATTCAAAATTTCTCTGGCCGACAATGACCGCCACCGAGGGTAAATGGCTGGCCATGGGAGTGTGCCTGTTGGTGACGGCAATGTTGTATCGCGACATTCGTTCGATTGGCCGCTTGTCCGTAATCATGTGGGTAATTGTGCTGTTCACCGTCGCGTGGGTGCTGGTTGCGGGCGTTGCCAATTTCAACCTGAGCCGCGTGTTGGACGTTCCTGAAAATTCGTTTTCGCTGTCTTCAATCTTTTTTGTTGGCCTGGGCAAAGCGACTCTGCAGGCAATTTACGATTACGGAGGCTACAACAACGTTTGCTTCATTGCGGGCGAAGTCAAAACGCCTGAACGCACGATTCCCCGCGCAGTCATTTATTCCATTCTGGCAGTGGCGGCGATTTACCTGACCATGAACGTTTCGCTGGTCAGCGTCGTTCCCTGGCGCGAAGCCATCACCGAAGGCACGCTGGCCCATCAAGCGATCGTGGCCGATTTCATCCAACGGCTTTACGGCAGCAAAGCCGCTGGAGTGATGACGGTGCTGATTTTGTTTACGACCTTTGCGTCGCTGTTCGCAGTGATGCTGGGTTATTCGCGCGTGCCGTATGCCGCCGCCGCAGACGGGCGATTTTTCAAAGCC
>JAEUQP010000654.1 GCA_016789645.1 Acidobacteriota bacterium
GACTTCGCCGCGCAAACTGATGGCGTCGCCGGGAACATACACATCGCGTTCGGCGGCGACTTCAAACTGTCCCGGCGTGGTGCTGACCAGATACCGCAGCAATTGCCGCCAGAAGGTTTCGTGGTAGTTGTATTGCGACGACACTTCCATGCGCCAGCGCCACGAATCGTTGGTGGTGAAGGCCAGCGTGCGACCGCGTCCATAACGCTGTTCGGCCAGCAGCGGCAGCACGCGATTTTTGTCCGTGATGTGGCGAGCTTCCAGAATGATCGAAGCGCCGGGTTTGGCCGATGTCAATGCTTCGGGAACGGAAATCGGCGGCAATTCGTCCCAGACTTTGGCGCTCTGGGCGCGGTCTTCGTTCAATCGCGTGACTGCGTGCGTACGTCCGCGCTGCGTCAATGCCGCTTTGAAATTCTGCACGATTTGCATTTCCGGTTCTTCAATCGTGTCGTTCAGATAAAGCGGCAGCAAATCGGCAATCGGCGTTTGCGCATATTTCCCGGCGTCGAATGAACGCGCGCCGCCGATGGCCATCACGCCGCCGCCGCGCCGCGAAGCGAATTGTTCGATTTGGCGCAGTTGTTCGTAGCTGAAAAAATTGGCTTCGACGCTGCCGATGACGATTCCTTGATAAGTGAACAATTCTTCGATTGTCGCCGGAAAGCCGGTTGTGAGTTCAGAGCCGGAATCCACGCCTTGCCGGTAAAACTTGCCGTCGGCAGAACGCAGCGAAGACACCAGTGTCAGATTTTTTTCGGTTTTGGCAGTTGCGGCTTTGCGCACAAAGCCGTATTCCCAGCGCGGCTCGCCTTCGACGTACAGCACTTTGGGTTTGTCGTCGGTGACGGCAATCAGTGCGTCGAGCGCATTGTTGTCGAGCGTCGTTTCGCCTTCGAGCGGTTTCACTTCAAACGTGTACACGTGATTGCCTGCCGACGTCGGCGTGAATTCGATGGTCAGGCTTTGGGCTTCACCGCTTTTGACATCAAAGGCCTGGGTCTTGAGCGCTTTTCCGTCCTCGCTGACAGCCAGCGAAATTTTCTGGTTGTCGTATCCGCTTAATCGCACCAGCGTTTCTGCGATGATGGCGGAACCACTCAACACGCGGCGTGGCGCGGTCAAACGAACGGTTTCAGCGTCCTTGAAGCGCGAAGGATTACCGACGCCGACTGTGAAGACCGGGATGTTACGCGCACGAAGCTCTCGCAATTCTGCTGACAAATCTTTGGGTGTGTTCGCTCCGCCATCGCTGACCAGGACAATGGCGGAAAGCGGGGAACCGGTGGATTCGGCCAGTGCTCCGCGCAATGCCGCAACCACGTCGGTGGCAGCGCCATCTGCTTTCAATTCGGTCGCGTCTTTGATTTTTTCGGCATTGTTGGAAAAGCCATAAAGGCTGGTGCGGAATTTGTCGGTCAATCCTTGCGTGAATTTGCCATTGGTGGCCAGCAAATCTTTGGTTGCATCCAGACGGCTGCGATTGTTTTCATCTGCCAGCGTCATGCTCTTCGAATTATCGGCCAGAACGGCGACGCTGGTGCTTTTGGGAATGACCGATGGCACAACGACCACCGGACGCATCAGCATAATGAACAACAACGCCAGCAATCCGGCGCGCAAGGCAATCAATCCCCAACGGGATTGCGAATTGAGTTTGTACCCCGGTCGAATGTAGAGGAAATAAATCAAAGCGCCCAGCAGCAGCACCAGCAACACGACAATCAACCACGAAGGCCGGTTGGCAAACCCAAGGTCGCCTTTGGCAAACGTAGACCATTTATGCTTGAAGAAAAACTGCACGAGACTATCCATTTGCACTGTCTCCGCGTGATTATTTTGCTCCGGGTGAGCCGCCGTCAGATAATTCTGCGGGTGTGTTGTTGAGGACTCGGATTATAAACAACCGGTTACGCTTGCGTAAAACTATTTGCGTCTGACGGTCAGGAAATGATCGAATTGAATCACCGATTCAATGACGTTCAATAACTTTTGAAGGAGAACCACCGTATGAACGCTGCCGAGTCCGCCTCGTTGCAGTCTTCCAGTTCGCCGATTGGCGGTTCGCCCGCTGGGAATTGGGTGAAAGCGAATTTCCGCTGGTTGGCGTTGTTGCCGCTGGGATTTTTTATCGCGCGCGCCATTCAATACATTTCCGTTGCCAAAACCCCCGAACAGATTTTGTGGAGTTGCCACATCTCGAACCTGATGATGGCCTTTGGCATCTTTTTTCGCATTCCCTGGCTGATTCGCATTTCGGCGTTCTGGCAGATTCTGGGATTGCCGCCGTGGGTGATTGATATGTTCAACAGCGGCATCACGCCGATTTCGGTCATCACGCATCTGGGAGGTTGCACGGTGGCGATGTTGGCGTTGTGGGTGGTACGTGGCCAGCGCGGAAGCTGGTTGCCGTCGTTGGTCTATTTCATCATCCTGCAACAAATCACCAAATTGCTGACCGTGCCGGGGCCTTACACCAACGTCAACGTCGCGCATTTTGCCTATGGCGGAATGAAAGACTGGTTCGCCAGTTACTGGACGTATTGGCTGGCGAATACGGCGGTGCTGACTCTGGTGCTGTGGCTGATGGATTGGGCGCTGGCGAAGATTTTTCCGCAAGGGCAACGCTGATGACCGATTTCT
>JAEUQP010000660.1 GCA_016789645.1 Acidobacteriota bacterium
ACGAAGCCGATGTCCTGGTTGCGAATGCGCGCCCGGTCGGCGAGTTTCAGGTCTTGCACCGGCTGGCCATTGAAGCAATACACGCCCGCCGTCATCGAATCCAGCAAGCCCATGATGGCCAACAGCGTGGATTTGCCGCAGCCTGAAGGGCCGAAAATCACTGCGAATTCGCCGCGGTTGATCGTCAGATCAATTCCATTCAAGACCTGCGTTTCGACTTTACCGTTCCGAAAGACTTTGGTCAGGTCTTCCATCAAAATCAGAGGCAGCCCCAGCGGAAGGTTGTTGCTCATCGTTCATTCCTCAGTAAGTTTTTGTTGGGAGTTCGGGCAAGCATACGTTAGCCTTACCCGGCTGGTTCAACACTATTTTCGACGGTGAAATTGTATGACACACGAAGAACAACGACTCGAAGAATCACGACAACGCACCAAAAACTGGAAACGCTGGGGGCCTTACCTCAGCGAACGCGCCTGGGGAACCGTCCGCGAAGATTATTCGCCGAACGGCACTGCGTGGGATTATTTCCCGCACGATCACGCGCGGTCGAAAGCCTATCGCTGGGGCGAAGACGGCATCGCGGGAATTTGCGACCGGCATCAATTGACCTGTTTCGCGTTGGCAATGTGGAACGGGCGCGATCCGTATTTGAAAGAACGATTGTTCGGCCTGACCGGGCCACAAGGCAATCACGGCGAGGATGTGAAGGAGTATTACTTCTATCTGGATTCCACGCCGACGCATTCGTACATGAAGTTCCTGTATAAATATCCGCAAGCGCGATTCCCCTACGAACAACTGGTGGTCGAAACGCAGCGGCGCGGGCGACAAGCGCCGGAGTACGAATTGCTCGATACCGGCGTGTTTGACCAGGATCGGTATTTCGACGTGTTCGTCGAATACGCCAAAGCCGATGTGGACGACATTTTGATTCGCATTACCGCCGTCAATCGTGGGCCGGAAACGGCGAGGCTCGATCTGTTGCCGACAGTCTGGTTTCGCAACACATGGATTTGGGGCGATGACGTGCGCGAACCCCGATTGCGGCGCGATGAACGTTCCGATCAATTCGCGGGGCAGGCTTCGATCATTCGGCTGCGTCATTTTGAAATGCCGCTGCGCTGGCTGGTTTGTCAGGGAGTTCCTGAACTGCTGTTCACCGAAAACGAAACCAATCTGCGGCGGTTGTACGGAGCCGACAACATCACGGCGCACGGCACGCCTTATGCCAAAGACGGCATCAACGATTACGTCGTCAACGGCGTGCGTGATGCCGTGAACCCGCAACAACTGGGAACCAAAGCCGCCGCGCGTTATCAATTCAATCTGGAATCGGGAAAAGCCGCCACACTCCAGTTGCGGCTGACGACAGCGGAACCCACGCTGGACATGCTGGGCAAAGCATTTGAGGAAGTATTTGCCGCGCGCAAACGAGAAGCTGACGAGTTTTATCAAATGCTGGAACCGCCCGGCGCAAGCGATGACACCAAACGCATTCAGCGGCAGGCTTTTGCCGGGTTGATGTGGAGCAAGCAATGGTACTTTTACGATGTGCGGCGCTGGTTGCGCGGCGATACGGCGCAACCCGATCCGCCAGCTTCACGGTTGACCGGGCGCAATGCTCACTGGCGACATCTGTACAACGAAGACATTATTTCGATGCCGGACAAGTGGGAATATCCGTGGTATGCGGCGTGGGATTTGGCATTTCATTGCATTCCGCTGGCGCTGGTTGACCCGGATTTTGCCAAAGAGCAACTGATTCTGATGCTGCGCGAATGGTACATGCATCCGAACGGGCAGATTCCGGCTTATGAGTGGGCGTTTGGCGATGTGAATCCGCCCGTGCATGCCTGGGCGGCGTGGCGCGTGTACCGAATCGAACAGCGCCAATATGGCCGTTCCGATCGCCAATTTC
>JAEUQP010000664.1 GCA_016789645.1 Acidobacteriota bacterium
GTCGGTGAACATCGGCTGGCGGTCAACTTCGTTCATAAACAGAAAAGCGCCGTCGTAGCGGGCGGTTTCGGTGACTTCGGGCAGGAAGACTTCGGCAAATTCGACGGCCCAGTCGAAGGGGCGATCCTGGTTTTCCGCCGGAGCTTGTTCCCATTCGGCAAGCTGGCGTTTCAGTTTTTCGTGCTGTTTGGCCAGCGTGGCGGCCTGTGCGTGTTGTTTGGCGGCTTCGGCCTGTTTGCCGCGTTTGCGCAGGTCGTCGAGTTGCTGGCGCGCCAGCAGCAGTTTTTGCGGGCTGGGGCGTTTGGGCTGGTGCTTGAGTTCGACCGCGATGTCGTTGCGCAAGGATTCGATCTGGTCGCGCAATTGCCGCTTCGTTTGCGGGTCGTTGCACTTCATAAAATCGCCCTTGAGCGAGCGGTACAGGCGCACAAGTTTGCCGCGTTCCAGGTCGAGCAGCGTGTCCTGCGCATTGGGCGCGGGCGCGGTCAGGCTGTCGCCACAGCCGATCTTGAAATCGAGGTTGGGCAGCGGCTGCGGCTGGTCGGATTCAATCGCCAAGCTCAGCCACAGCCGCAGCATCGCGATTTGGACGGCGAATTTGTCCTTGTCCACGCCGTACAGGTTGTTTTCGATGATTGAGCGTTTGCGGGCGTAAAGCGAAGTGTCGTCCAGTCGTGAGCTTTTGAACAGCGCCGAACGCAAGCGCATCAATTCCTGCAACATCCCCAGCAAATACGCGCCGCTGCCGCAGGCCGGATCGCAGATGCGCACTTGCTGCAAAGCGGTCAGCGCCCGTTCGGGGTCGCTGAGTTGCGATGCGTCGCCATCGTCAACAAACATTTCGACGGCGCGCCACGCAGGCGAAGACGCCTGCGCTCTCAAGGCGGACGCCAGAAAATGCTTGAGCGCCTCGCGGCACATAAACGAAACGATCTGGCGCGGCGTGTAATAGCTGCCCGATTCGTGTCGCCCGGTGACCAATTCTTCAAACACCTTGCCGAGCATTTCCGGGTCAACGGCAACCTGCACGTCCAGCGGTGTGGATTCCATGACGGTGAAATTGTATCGCTCGAACAAGGCCAGGATGCGGGCAAAGCAACGGTTGGGAATTTCGACGGCATCGCGGCTGTCCCAATCGTCTTCAATGTCGAACAGGCCGCCGTTCAGATACGGCACTTCGCCGCGTCGTTCCTGCAATTGCTGGCTGGTGTGGACTTTGAAATCTTCGCCGACATTGCTCATCCCGTAAAAGAAGACCCAGTAGAGTCGGTCACGGTAAAAGTTTTCGCCCGCCGCTTCGGCCCGGTCGAACAGGGCGCGCAGGTAATCGGCGCGGCCTTCGAACTTCAGCCAGCCTTTCTTTTGAATGAAGTAGAGGAACATCAGCCGGTTGAACAGCCGCTGTGTGAACATGCGGCGGGCTTCGACCTCTGGAATTTTCTTGTCTAGCGCGTCTTCGACTTCAGTGAAAACTTCGCGGTATTCGGCAAAGAATTTATCGGTGACGACTTCTACGTCGAAGGCTGCCCGCCATTGTTTCAACCAGTTTTCGCCGTCGGCGGGGTTGGCCGGGTAGCGCAGCGCGGGCAGGTTGAACTGGCACAGCGTGCGCACGTGCGTGTCTCCACGCTGCCAACCGAACATGGCTAACGTGGCACGCTGCGCGTTTTGCCCGCGAAAATGCGCGAAGGTGAATTGGCGATAGTCCTTGGTGGCGCAGATGAACAGCAGGTTGTCGTGTTGCCAGGATTTCAAGGAAGGGTCTTTACGGCGGTTGGGCACGAGTCCGCGCAGGACTTGACGCAACGCCGTACGGTACAGTTTCACGTCGTTGAATTCGACCAGAAAGATTCCCCAGGGTTGATCCGTGCGGAAATTTTGAAGCTGGCGGACGGTCAATTGCGCCGATGCGCGTTCGGACAGTTTCAATTCGTCGGCGTCGTAATCGAAGGTGAGTTCGTCCGGCTCGGTGTTTGGCTCAATCGGCCAGTCGAGTTCATCGGCCAGGAAATTCAGGAGCGAAGAAAAGTCGTTGATGGCGTGCAGTCGTTCAGGTTTCAAATTCATATTTGCCGGCAAAGGGTTTGTGGGTTGAACTGAAAGCAGGGTGTGGTTTTGCGACTCCGACATTTAAGCTGGTCAGCGAGAGGAGCGAGTGCCTTCGTCCCGTTCATCCTTCGCCTTCATAATGTCGGCTTCCAGATAAAGCGTTTCCAGGTCATTGAGCAGGATAAAGGCGAAGCGTCCGAAGTAGCGATGCACCAATTGTTCCAGGTGGCTCCGGTCAACCAGCCCTTCCTGCCGCAGCAGCCACAGCAAATCCAGGTGATCTTTCCCACGGTCGGCGAGCTTTTTCAGGATGACCAGCCATTCGGGCGTCACGATTGGAACTCCGGCGTCAGAGGCGGCGGCATCCGCCAGCGCCGCCTGATAAAAGTCTGCGGCATCGTCATTACGCACGATCCAGTCAACGTTGATCACGCGTTGGCCGACCTGAACCGAATAACTTTTTCCCCCGAAAGAAAGTTCACGGGTGGATTCCAAGTTCAATTCACCCGAAGCGATCACGTCAACATCCGTCGTGGCACGTGTGAATCCATACAGATGCATGGCGATTCCGCCTGCCAGGGCAAAATCAACACCTTCCTGTTCAGCGTTTTCTCCAATCTGACGAAATGCTGTCAATCCGTCTTCTGTGGAAATGGATTGAGCCTCCGGGGCGCTATTGCGCCGAACCAAGGATCGAGCCACTGGGCTTAGTAGAGACAATCTGGCGTTCAATTTGTTTAGCATCCTTACTCCTTACTGACCGGAACATAACGAGCGAATTCTAGCAAACCTTAAACCAATTCCATCCAGGTTTTCAGCACAGGTTTGATGCCAGCGGGTGCCTGGATCTTCTTGAAGTAGCTGTTTTTGATGTGGCGTTCGACTTTGCCGCGAATGTCCGTCAGCGCTGCGACGGCCAAATCGTTGCTGCGCGAAGTGTCAGGCACGCAGCGAATGAAATTGATGAGTTGATGAGCGTCTTCGGTAATCTGCTCTGTGGCCAGGTCAAATAGAAACCAGCGAGCAATGCCTGCTGTTTCCGTCCATTGAGTGGCATCGTCGGTTTCGGGAGCGGGCAGCACATAACAGAAAAAGACGGCGCGAGCGCCCGGCGTCAAACTCGCCTTGCCGCTGAACACGCGCGGCGGCAACGCTTCCAGCCTCGCCGCCAACTCCGCGTCATCCGCCAGCAATTGCTGCCATTCCAGCCGTATCTTTTCGATGGGCGATTCCGTGCCTTCGTAAGCGTGGTAAAAATCGCGCAGGTCTTCGAAATCATCGTCGGGTTTGAGCAGCTTTTTGCCTTCGATGCCAAAGGTTCGGGAGATGCGCAAGGTCTTGCGGGAAACGGTTTGGTAAAGTTTGAGCAGGTCGTCGAGTTCATCCGGCGGCAGGAAGTTCCAGTAACCGACTTCGCCGCGCAAAGGCGCTTGTTCAGGATGGTCGGCGACAAGGTGTGCTTCGATGGCCGGGTTCATACGGCGGTCAATGCGTCCGATGCGTTGCATCAACCGCACGGGGTTCCAGTGCAAATCGTAGTTGATCAACCGTGTGGCGTCTTGCAGGTTCAAGCCTTCGGCCAATACGTCCGTCGAAATCAAAACACGAATTTCTTCCTTTCCAGCCTTGGCGAGCTCGCCGCTGGACAATCCGTTGTAATACGGCGCGAAACGGCGAATGACTTCGGTGCGGTCTTTCTGCGTGGCGTTGGCGCTGTCAATTTCGGCGACGCCGTGGATGCCAGCTTCGACAAGTTGTTTATGCAGATAGCGAGCCGTGTCCATGAATTCCGTGAAGATGATGACCTTGTGCTTGCTGGCCACGGGATCATTTTTGAGCAGTTTGAGCAGTGCCGACAGCTTTTTATCCTGCGATGGTTTGAAGTTCTGCAATTCGTTGAGGAAGCTGGCAAGCTCCCTCATATCGTCCAGCGTTACATCAATGATTTCATCCACTTTGAATTCACTGCGTTCCAGTTTTTCAACAGCGTCCAGCATTTCAGGCGGGATGATGTCGTCTTCGCCGTCCGGTTCCGGGTCACCGCCAAACAATTCCAATTGATGAGCCTGCATGTATCCGATCAGTTTGCCATGCACGCGTTTCCATCGTTCCAATTGGCCAATTTCGTGCTGCGTTTCCGCGTGAACTTCCGTCCAGGCCAACAATTTCCGAAGCAGGTTCCAACAGGACATCGTGAACGCTTCAACTGAGCTTTCAAAGCGTTTCAAGAATTGCGTTCGGATCAAGGTGACGACTTGTTTTTGTCGGCCTTCGGCCAACGGATCAATCGGATCGTCCGTGATTCGATGTTTGGCAAACGGGTAATAAATCGGCAGTGCAAAGAGAGGGTCTTTTTTGTTGAAGGCAGTTTCAACCATTCCCAGTAATTTGCCGTAGGTCTGTTTGACCGAATACGGAACGACCTGTGGCTCGCGCGGTTTGGGAAACAGAATTTCGCTGCTGCCTTCCTGCTCCGCGCTCTTTTTGACGTAAGCGCGGCTGCGCTGCACGACCAGCGCGCGAAACAGATCGTCTTCGGCCAGAATCTGTTCGGCTTCGACCTGATTGGTTTCGATCTCGTCGCCGTTCGGCGGCACGGCCTGCACGGCCTTTTCCAACGTCTTTTCCATCTTGCGGAAATGTCCGGCCAGCGAATGAATACCCAGTGGCGCGGCGCCGAAATAATCCGCTTTGCGGCGTGAAAACAATTCGATCAAATGTTGCAAATCGGTCAGCCGGTTGTTGATCGGCGTAGCCGTTAGCAGAAACAGCTTTTTGCCTTCAGCAATGTCGTACAGCTTCCAGTAACGCGAGCGGCGTTCGTCTTCAGTTTCGCCGCGCGTGCCGGTGTTTCGGAAATGATGGGCTTCGTCAACGATGATGACGTGCGCGCTTTCGCGAATGCTGTCGAAACGACGAGGAAAGTCGCCACCGCGCAGCAAATCAGAGTGATTGAAAATCCGCAGGCCGCCAAATTCCCCCCAGACTTGAGGCAGTCTGTCGCGAACCACAGATTCCCAAACAGCTTCGCGGGCGGATTTGGGAACGAACAATGCGACGTTCAACCGGTCGTGCAGCACCAATCGTTCAATCAACATCAATCCGACAAAGGTTTTGCCAAGCCCTACGCCGTCACACAAAAACGCTCCGTTGTAATCGCGGGCGATTTTGAGCAGCGAGTGATACCCCTCTCGCTGATAAGGCGCAAGGATTTGGTAAATTTTGGAATGCTTCTCTTCCCATTCATCCGCGGTCATTTCGTGATTGCGGAAATACTCCTGCAACGATTTGGCGTAGACCTCAAAAGGTGCGTATTCGCGAACGTGGCGTTCGATTACTTTCAAGATGTCCGGCGTCACATCTTCGGCTTCCAGCCAGTGCTTTTCGTACCACTCCTGCAGCAATTCAACTTCGCGTCGGTGACGGTTGTCGAAATGAACGTTGAGTTCGACATTCTGCGTCATTCCCGGATAGGTGAAGTTGCTGGAACCGACCAAGGCCGATGGCGGAATGACGCGAAGTTGTGGATGTGTCAGATAGGCTTTGGCGTGAAATTTCAGCTTGGTGTACACGCGACATTCAATCTTGCGCGTGCGCAGAGCTTCGACAATGGCAGGAACGCCGAGCAGGAAATCGTTGGTCTGTTTCTCTTTTTCAATGCTGGCTTCCAGCGCGCTGGTGACCTGAGCCAATCCGGCTATCAACGCGTCTTTGGTTCGGCGCGTGACTTCATCTCCCATGAGGATTCGAATTTTGTCCAGCTTCTGCCATTGGCCATCAAGTCGCAGCAGCGATCCGATTTCAAAATAGCCAGTGGCAATATCCAGGGAGTTTTGCGGAATTTGCGTCCATTCGTGCAGGTAATCCAGCACCTGATGTTTGTTGTTGCTGTTATCAACAATAAACAGGTCTTCATTCTGACTGTTGTCATTTCCGGCCATGAGCAACTCTCCTTTGAATGGGGCAAATCAGAATTGGAAATGGTAGAAATCTAAGGCACTTCTGCGTGGATCATAGGATCAGACATCCCAGCCATCAACCTGTTCGCCTTTCGGCTGCGGTTTAATCATCGGAGCGGCGGCGCGTTCGCGCTGGGCTTGCTTCGATTCGGTGAAGTACTGCTGCCATTCGGCGGGAGCGTCAATCGTCTCGCCTCCGTGTTTGGTGATGCGCGAACGCACCGCGCATAACACTGGTGTATTCACGGCCACGCCGCTGACGATCACCTGTCCTTTGGTCAGCGCAGGAAGTTCATCCAGCAAACGGCGGCCCGCGCCTTCCACCGACGAAGCAATCGTTTGCTGATCTATCGGATTGACGATGCGCATGATGAATTGCGTCATGCATTGCGACAACACGTCCTGATCCAGCTTGCCCGGTCGCTGGGTAATCATGCCGATGCCGACACCAAATTTGCGGCCTTCGGACAAAATGGTTTTTAGGATGTTGGTCGAAACCACTTGCTGCCCGGCAGGCGCGTACCGGTGCGATTCTTCCAGCAGGACAAACACCGGATACGGCAAAAAGTATTCGTCGTTTTCGTGAGCGCTGCCGCGCACCGTCGCCACGCGCGCTTTGTTGATGCGACGCAGCAAGGTTCCGACGATCACCTGCTGTTCGGTTTCTTCGATGTCGGACAACTGCAAAACAGTGCATTGGCCGGGGCGAAACAGTTCCTGCAATTGGATGTGCTCTTTGTCGGAAAAGAGCTTGCTTTGTAAAAAGCGACGGGTCAATCGCCATTCCAATCCATCAATGGTGCTGACATTCCCGCCGCCGCCTTTTTCGTCCCCATACTTCAGTTGTCTGATTTCATCCAGCAAATCCTGGATTCCCCATTGCCCTTCACGTCTGCTGTTCACCAAAGCCCGAAAAGCCTTGCTCAATTCCGTTTTCATTTTTTCCGTTGTTTCTGGCAACAGGTAATTAATATCGGCTTCGGTCAACGACGAGATGCGAACTTTGACTTTGTTGTGCGGGTAAATTTTGACTTCGGGTTGGTACGCGCCGTCTTTGAATCCGGCGTGCGAGTTGATGGTTTGCAGCGTCGAGTATTCGCCGTGCGGATCAACGATCAACACTGCGGCGCGGTTGTATGGCATCAACAATTCTTCGACCAACACGCCCGCCGCATACGATTTGCCCGAACCGGTCGAAGCCAGAATCGCCAGATGCGTCGAAACCACGTCTTTGACCGACAGTACAATCGGCACGGCTCCGGGTTGGCGCGTCAACAATGAACCAATGTGCGCACCGCCGCGTTCGCCCTTTTGCCGCGAAGACAACATCTGCGACAGCATGTCGTTCGACGCCAAAAAGACTTGTTGGCCGGGATTGGGCGGAATGCGCGGGTTGATGAAATCGCCCATCGTTTCGCTGAAATAGCCGATGGTTTCGACAACAATTTCGTAAATTTCGACGGCTTCGCTGTCTAGGCCGATCAAGCTGGCGACAAGCTGCGGCGGCGTCGCCGGGTCAGCCAGAAAGCTGTCCGGCAGATTCCGAACCAGATGCCGTTCGGTGATCGTGCCGACGATTTTGAATGTGTGTTCGCCATCGCTCGCCGAGTAATAAACAAACTCGCCGACGCGCGTTTGCGTGTTGTCGGTGGTGATGAATGTAAATTCGTGCGGGTTTTCGCCGGGTCCTTTGACCGTGCCGATGAGGATTTCTTCCATAGCGTGTCCAAGTGTCTGAGAGTTTTTCGCGTCGTCAAGTTGCCATAGTAAACAACTCTTTGATCTTCTGCTATCATCCGCGTTCGTTCAATGAAATCAGGTCACTGTCAGCAACGATTGGCCCTGTTGAGAACCTTTGAGAGGCGTCCCCCACTCAGCCGCCGCAAGGTAAACCATTTTCCGAGGTACGCACGATGCGCCACAGAATTCACCCAACCCCGCTTGCGTTCAGCCGAAAGATTCTCGTGCCACTGCTGCTCACTCTTCTTTCCAGCTTTGGACTTGCTCAAACCATTGATCGCGACGCGCGCGCAGCACAATGGGACAATTATCAGTTACCCGAAGGAAAATTTGTTCGCTTTGTGGATCGCCAGAGAGGGTATTCGTTGTGGCATCCGGCAGATTGGAAAGAGCGTGTTGCGCCAAACGGCATACGGTTGTTTCAACCTGCCCCGCAATCCGTCAACATGCTGGTGCTGACCGAAGAAATTCCTGAAGGCTTCGGTGTGGCCAATTTCACCAGCAGCTATTTGCAGGGACTGCGCAACCAGCCAACGGTCGAAGATTCCGTGTTGGTGCGCCGCGCGATTGTGAACGGCTTGGAATGGCGCGAAGTTTCGTATGACATTGATCGGCAAGGCACTGTAATTCATCAGACGATGTGGATGACGGCGGTTGGTGCGCGCGCGTATGCCTTTGCACTGACGACGCTGCCTGCCGATCTGGAAAAAGACGAAGCTCTGTTCAAACGAATCATGCTGACGGTTCGCATCGGAGCCGCCGGACATTGGGATGAAGAGTTTGAAAACCTGCACCAGAAATTCGCCCAAACGGCTCTGCCCGATGGCCGCGAAGTAACCGCCGCCACATTGGCCAACGAACTTCGCACAGCCAAACTCAGTTTTGACGGAGCCGTCGCCAAACTCGCCGAATTGTTTTCACCGTCTGGCCAATCCGCTGCGGCGGCGCTGGATTTGTTGACGGACGCTGATCCGCAAATCCGCACGGCAGCCATCACCGCGCTTGGCAAAACCGCAAGCAATGAATTGAGCAACGAAGCGCTGGTCTGGGCGCTCTGCGACAAAGACGCCATTGCCAGCGCAGCCGCTGCAGCGGCGTTGACGGCGCGCGGATCATCCGCGTTGCAAACCGTCAAAGCCAGGTTGGCCACACTGGCCGAATCTCCCGCGCCGCTGGTTCGGTTTGGTATGGTGGCGGGCGAAGCGGCATCGCGTGAATTGATAGCCCATTTGCTGCGCAGTGACAGCGGCAACCAGTATCTGGCGGCGATGGTGTTGGCGCTGGCGTTGCCGAAATTCGATCAACCATTGCCGTTGGTCAAATTGTTGACGACGCCGGAACCGGGATTGAAAAACGCGACTGCCGCCGTCATGCAAAAACATTTTCGCGGTCCGAGCAGGCAAACGATGGTGGCGGATGCAACCGCCGAACTCGTCAAACTGTTGCGCGGCGACCAGGAATGGTGGGCGGCGTATGCGCTGGGCGAAATCGCTCCGGTGGAAATCGCCGCCGAACTGAAAAAACGAATTACCGAAGTGGACGCACGATTGACGGCGCTGGGCAAACCGAAACCGGCAGCCAATGGCAAAAACGGGCGTCGCAAAAAACCGAATCCAACCGATGCAACCGTCACCACAGCCAAAGTCGAATCGTTTTCGGTGACGACACTGGCCGATTTCAAAACCAAATCCGAAGACATGCGGTTGGCGTTAACGCGCGGCGAACTGGACACCGCATTGCGCAAAATCACGTTCCGCGAAAGTTGGGGCAAAGCTCAAACCGACGCCGAACGGCAAAAAACGCTGGCCGAATTCACCAAAGAAAATTCCGACCTGAGCGAATGGGCGCGTTCGTTTACGACCGCGAGCGGCAATGC